>PLWX01000214.1 GCA_003151155.1 Acidobacteriaceae bacterium | reverse complement strand
GAGATCCGCATCAATCAGAATCCGTTCTCCGCGGAATATGACAAGCTTGGCTACGGACGTATCGAGATCTTCACCAAGCCGGGCCTCGATAGTTATCACGGACAGTTCTTTGTTATCGGCAACGATTCGAATTTCAATTCACCGAATCCATTCGCGACGAACATTCCTCCGTATCATTCGGAACAGTTCGGCGGAAACATCAGTGGGCCGCTCGTCAGCAAGAAGGCTTCGTTTTTCTTCTCGGCGGAACGGCGAAACATCAATGACGAGTCCATCGTCGCTGCCACTGTACTGGATAATCCTGATCCCAACACCTACAACAAACTGCTCGTGAACCAGGCAGTGAGCACGCCGCGCCAACGCACGAATATCGGTCCGCGTTTCGACTTTCAACTCACACCCAATAACACCCTCACGGCCCGTTACCAATACTGGCTCGACAACGAAGCCAACCAGGGCGTCAGCGGATTTTCACTGCCGAGCCTCGGCTATACCTCGCACAGCGCGGAACACACATTACAACTCAGCGATACCCAGGTCCTGAGCTCTACGGTAATTAACGAGACGCGTTTCCAGTTCATTCGCGAGTTGAGCCAGGACACACCGCAGAATTTCGGACCGCAGATCAGCGTGCAGGGCGCGTTCAGCACTGGCGGCAATAGCAATGGATACTCCAACGATCACCAGGACCGCTACGAGTTCCAGAACTACACGTCGGTGGTGAAGAGTAAGCACATGTTCAAGTTCGGCGGGCGCCTCCGCGAGACACGTGACGCCAGCTTTTCGAACCAGAACTTCAACGGGGCTTACACCTTCTCGTCGCTCTATTCCTACGCGCTCACCCAGTACTACCTGAACCAGGGCGTTCCGATCGCGACCATTCAGAGCGATCCGACGGCGTATTGCGCGTTTCCCGGCGGCGTCACGAGCAACATTGCCGGCCAACCGGGGCAATGCGCGAGCATCCGCCAGTATTCGCAGATCCTCGGAACTCCGACGCTAATTGCGAACTATGTCGACGCCGGTTTGTATTTCCAGGACGAATTCAAAGTGCGTCCGAACTTTACCTTGAGTTACGGCCTGCGTTTCGAAACCCAGAACGCGATTAAGGATCACGGGGACTGGGCGCCGCGGATTGGCATGGCGTGGGGCCTCGGCGGAAAAGGCAAAGGCGGTGCGAAGACTGTACTGCGCGCCGGATATGGAATCTTTTACGAGCGCTTCGGTATAACCCCGATCGTCAATGCGGAACGGCTGAACGGCACCACACAACAGGAACTCATTTTCCCGACGCCTGCTTTCTACGATCCCACCGCGCCGCAATGTGATTCCTCCGGTTGCAACGGTGCAGCTGCCGGCAGCCAGAAGACGATTTATCAAACCTCGCCAAACTTGCGCGCTCCCTACATGATGCAAGGTGCAGTAAGCGTGGAGCGCCAGCTTTGGAAGAATGCAACCGGTGCGTTGACCTATATCAACTCGCGCGGTCTGCATCAACTGGTGACGATCAACGCCAATGCGCCCTACATGCCGGGCTATGATCCCACGCAAGGAAACATCTATCAGTACTACACCGAAGGCATTTTCAAGCAGAACCAATTGATTGCTAACATCAACTGGCGCGGTGGAAGCCGTTTCTCCCTCTTCGGCAATTACACGTTGAGTTATGCCAATAGCGATGTGAGCGGCACCAACGGCGGCGGCTTCGTCAGCAATTCACTCGACGTCACCCAGGACTACGGCAACGCCGCGTTCAGCGTGCGGAATCGTGCCATGCTCGGCGGCAGTATTTCCTTGCCGTACGGTTTGCGGTTCAGTCCGTTCATGGTAGCGAGCTCGGGGCAGCCGTTGAACATCGTGACTGGCCAGGATCTCAATGGCGATTCAATCTTCAATGATCGTCCGTATCTCTGCGCGAGTGCGAGCGGAGCTGGTTGTATTGGCACGCCGTCGTTGGGCTATTACACGGCGACGCCGACCGCAGGAGCGCAGGTGGTTCCCGTCAATTACAGAGTTGGCCCGGCGACATTCACCTTCAACGCGCGTTTCGGAAAGACCTGGGGTATCGGACCCAAGCTGGAAAAGAATGCCGATACCGGCACAGCAGGCGGCGGTCCTCCGCCTCCGGGCGGTGGCGGCGGTCCCCACGGCGGCGGTGGTGGCCGCGGCGGCGGTGGAAATCCCTTTGGCGGCGGAATGGGCGGAGGACGAGGTGGCCCGTTTGGTGCAGACGCGTCGGCCCGCAAGTACAGCTTGTCGTTCAACGTCATGGTGCGAAATTTGTTTAACGTCGTGAACGACGCGGCTCCGATTGGAAACATCGATTCGCCGTTCTTCGGGAAGTCGATTGCGATGGCGGGTGGCCCGTTCGGATCAGGCGCCTACAATCGCCGACTCGATTTGCAGGTCGTCTTTTCCTTCTAGATCCTTACAGGTTAAGGGTCTGGCGTGAGAAAGCAGCACCATGGGGCAACGCTGTTGCTGTTTCACTGCCTCCAAGTAAGCAAGGACACAGACCCCCATGGTTGGCAACGTTCTCCTCGTGGAAGACAATCGCATTGAAGCGGAACTGCTCGACGAGTACCTGGAACTGTACGGCCTGGAAGTCGAACGCGTTACCGATGGCAGCTTTGCCTTGGAACGTCTCCGCGACCGCGGGTCCCGTCCGCCTGACAGCTTGATCCTGGATCTGAATCTCCCCATGGTCAGCGGCTATGAAATATTGCGAGCGATCAAACTCGACCCGCAACTGCGTCCGCGTCGCGTAATCGTGACCAGCCGCCTGAAAGCGAAGAACGAAATCGAGGTTTGTATGTACATGGGAGCCGATGCCTACGTGCAAAAGAACGATGACCCCATTCTCTTCGCCAATGATCTCTGGAACGCGTTAGCGGCATAGTCATTTCGATCGAAATCGTCTAAATTCGCCTAAGTTTCTACTTGGGATCCAGCAATTCTGGATCGCGGAAACCCGCATCCCTAGGGTGGTTTCTCTAATCCCTTTCAGTTACGTATCGGTCACTTCAGGGTTCTCCACTTCATCGAAAAAGCCGCGTAAACCCATTAGTCCATGGGTCTTCTGGCAATGGGTCATGTACCAAACTCTAATGCTCTTAACCCATCACCTTAGGGGATTCAGTGCATTGGCCTGAGCCTCCCCGTAACCGATGATTCCGTTGGTTAAGAACGGTCACAAAAAAATACAAACCGCGAATGTGAAGCGAGTGTGACCGGATTGCAGTGCTGAGATGTCTGCAACCTTGAATCAGCGGAGAACACACGATGCACCTGGCGAAAAGTCTCTTTGCCATCTCTCTGTTGGGGGCTGCCTGTTCAGCAGCAACGGTCACGATCTCAGAACCTTCGGCCTCTAGCGTAACCTCCCCCGTAAAGATCACAGCCACAGACAGTGGCGTTACCGGTGCCCTGCAGCTCTACGTAGATGGAAAGAAATTTTCGGAAACCCACAGCAATTTGCTGAACGCGTCCGTGCCGCTCAGCCAAGGCTTTCATCGCCTGGCGGTGCAGTCGATCAATTCCAGGCACCAGATCACGAAAACCGTGAAATATGTCACGGTAACCTTGAACGCGCCGCCACCGCCGCCGCCACCACCACCACCACCACCACCGCCACCACCGCCTCCGCCACCGCCACCGCCGTCTGGAACCACGTTCAGTGATATTCAGGAAGACTCGAACTGGCAGACCTGCGGGAATTGTGGAAACAGCGGAGCGTCCGGGAGGCAGGCTACTTACGATATGAGCCGCGGTATTACCGCGCCGGCAATCGATGGCAACTCGACTTCGGCCGAGTATTCCATCGGCGGACCTTACGCCTATGCCAACGGATACTGGTACATCTCGCATACCGCCCCCAAAGCACCGGTGCAGGCGCTTACCTATGACTTCTGGCTTTACGTCCCCAGCGGCAGCGAAAACGCTCCCCAAGCCATCGAGTTCGAATGCCAGCACACTGTGAATGGTTACACCTACAACTACGCTTGGCAGGCCGATTACCCGAGTCACCACTGGCGGACCTTTGATTTCGTGAACCGTACCTGGGTAGCGACCACCATTCCCCTGACGAACTTCACTCCGGGAATTTGGCATCACATCGTTGCCGAGTATCACGCCAACGGCAACAACACTGTGCACGACGCCTTGACGGTTGACGACATTCGTACCGTCGTAAACATCCAGCGCCCTGCGAAGCACACGGGACAGAGCTGGGACTCCTTCACCAACGCATTCCAACTTGACCTGAATGGCACGCCTAACGCCTACTCGGTGTACGTTGACAAGATGAATATCACCTACCAGTAAAACGAAAGTTCTGACGAAGGCGCGCCGCTCACCCGCGGCGCGTTTTTCTTGCCTGCTAGACACAATCCCCTGTGACCTGCGTCACGACTGACCTGTGATCTTCGACATAGACCGGCATCAATCTGACGCGCAGAATACCTTCAATTAAATAAGAAGCAGGCGGGGAGCGCAGGTCATAAAGATCGTGGTGCCCAGAATAAAGACGATTCCAGGGAACGTCTTCTGGATGGGACAACGATCCCAGCATCGCGGTTGATCTTCCGACCATCCTCCTACACCCCACAAGAGTTCTCCGCCTGCTTGCAGTCCTAATTGGGCCGGCAGTGCAAAGCGATAGAGCAGGGGTTCAGGGAATGTCGATCCTCGTAAGCCGTTGCCACTCTGGAAAAAGTTTCGCCCGCTGTGCTCACTCCGAGCTAGTAAATCGTATCCGTCCGTTATACAAACGTCCGCAAATCTGAGGAGCCCTTATGTCCACGGTTGCACCCGCCCCCGGCGTGCCGAGTTTCGCAGCGAAAGAAGAACAGTACGAA
>PLWX01000241.1 GCA_003151155.1 Acidobacteriaceae bacterium | reverse complement strand
AAAGAGGAACAGCGGCGTCGTATCGCACGCGCCGACGTCCGGCAGGAATACCTCGAGCGGCTAATGCAGCGGCAAGAGCAAACGCCGCGATAGCTTGCAAAGCAAGAACGCCCCGAGGTTTGCAGTCTCGGGGCGTTTGATCCGGCATTCCCTCCCAGGACCGCCGGCCTTACAGCAATTCTGTTGGCGTCAGAAGAAAAGCGGAAGATCACCGCCGTAATAGGCATTTAACCGTACACAGAAACGAAATTTCGGGAGATACCCGGGACAGGCGCAGACCTGTCCCGCGCACCACAATCATCCACCAGGGGGCACGTCATGTTTAGTCGGCGACGCAGTATTTAATTTCACCGCGGATACACCGCAGCGCACCTCTTGAAAGATTACGGGCGGGCAACCGCTCGTATGCAAGGCCGTTGGTTGCTGACGCCGGCGGCCTTGCGCCCAACATCGGGATTGCGAGTGGGCTTTGCGCGCCGCAGTGCTTGGGCTGCTCGCAATGTGACAGGCGTTCGCAATGGAGTTCGCCTGGGCAGGACGGCACGGTCCCTCCGCCGTGCCGTCTCTGATTCGAAATGTGTCCGAAAGGGAAATCTAGAGATGACAAAAGAGAAAGTCGAGCGCACTTTGCGTTCTGAAGACGACATCCTTACGCAGGCGCCCTTTGTGGCCATACTTGGCGAACAGACGATCACAGAGGCAATAATATACTTAACGAATCAGGTGGCGGGGCCGGATACTGCCCTGAGCGGGGCGAGCCATGCCTAGAACCGAATGGCTCACCTCAACTTTGGCTAACGTTCATACCTGCTATGGGCATAGGCTGGATCGTAAAAGGTTCCGAATGGCCCTACTAACCGCGTACTTCGATGAAAGCGGCTTGAGTCCCGATGAGCAATATTGCGTAGTCGCAGGATTCATCGGAAATGATGCGCAGTGGGCCGCGTTTGCCGCCGACTGGATACCCGCAATAAAACCGCGCCAAAATCTCCACATGAGAAAGTTGCGGTGGAATAGCCAGCGTGACCGGATTGCCTCTTTGCTCGCCAAACTTGGCCCACTTCCGCACAAATACAATCTCACACCGATTGCCGTGTCGATGAAGTGGAGCGATTATGAGACCCATCTCAAGGGGAAGATACCGAGCCAGTATGCTGGCCATCCTTACATCACCTGTGCACAGTCGTGTATTGCCGCTACCCTTCTCGAAGTCATCAAGGACGACGAAATCTATTTTGTCTTTGACAGGCAAGAGGGGTTGAGAAAAGAACTCATGGATGAATTACGCGACATCGTTTTTGGGTTCATCGGCGCAGATCGGAGAGTGAAGGGCATGGATTTCATAGATCACTCCGAGACCGTTTGCCTTGATCCCGCCGATTACTTCGCATATATCACAAGAGAGCTTGCGGTTGACGAGAGTTCGTTTGCCGCTCGCGCAGGCGTGTCGATAATAGGCGATAGGATTCACGGTGGGAGAATTGGGCCACACCAGATGGATTTGATAGTGAATTCGTGGAGCGCTAAAACCGCAGAGGAGGTTTATGTCGATCTCCAAAAGAGCCCGTTCTTTCGTGGACCCGTGGTGACCTCCGAGTTTGTTGAGAGAACAGCAGAGCGTTTAAAGAGGAGAGATGCCAAGAAGAAAAGAGAATCAGAGCCAGGAGTTTGAAAACTTCGACGTCACAATGATGCGGAAAAATTCGGCAAGCCGAAGAAATCCGCACCACAAAAGAAAAAGTCGAAGACAATAGATGGATGACTATCAACCACCGCACTGTAGTTGGGTTTAGCGATATCTTTGCCCTTGAGTATGAGTGCCCCGAATGCCACGGGCGCTACGCTATTCCGCTGGAGAGGCTTGAGAACGTCATCTGTGATTGTCCTAATTGCCACAAGGCGATACTAGACGCCGCCCCCACGAGGAACGTTCCCAGTATCGCGGCACAGGTGCAGCAATTCGTTGACAGCTTGAAGAAATTTGTTGGATTGCGAGAGTCGGAGAGAATTCGCTTTATTCTTTCCGACCCTGACGGGGCTCCGGGCCGCGTTTCCGACGCCAAGGTTTAGAACTGCGTTTCTCCGACCTTGCCAGTTCATAATCCCTGACGAGAACGCCCCGTCCTCAGGTAATTACTTCGCACGCAAAGCCGTGTCTATCAAATCACGCACAATCGCCTCTAGGACGCGCCGATCCGCGGGATGACCGAATCCATCGCGGCAAGTCGCACGCGCCTCACACGCGGCGAGCAGCGCGCAGCGTTGACGAAGAAAATCGGCCAGCAACAATGCACGCAGAGGTGATCATCGAATGCGCATCAGATCCGCACCGAAAAGCTTCACCGCTGAGCTCACCACCGAAAACTACAATTTCTTGTCGGCGGTCGCCTATGCCGAGAATCCATCCTGGCCGGCGACCGTGGATCGACTGATCAACCGGATCGTCGATGAGATGCGCGCAAAGAAGAACGGCGTCGCAATGAGCAGCGCACCCCGGTAGCGGGTGCATGGTACGAAATGCTCGTCAAAAACGGTTGGTAACGTGAGAGCTCTTTAGCTATCAGTTGACGCTCACCAGAACAACGGACCCGGGTCGCACACGAACGCTCGTTCCTTTATTCCCCTCGAAGGCTTTCATTCCAATGAGAACTATGACACGGATCTCGCGCTGTTCGACGATTGCTGCTCTTGTCATTGCCGTGACAGGTCTGCTGCTAGGTTTCTTCATTCTCGTCACTCACAATCCACATGTTTGTGTCCGGGAGATAAATTCCGCTGAAACAAGCAGGGTAGGTCGTCTCGAACACATCTGTGTATGTCAATTTCAGAGAGAACCCCAGTGTTCGCCTGCCCGCTTTGATGTCCTCCCAAGTCGCCCGCGTCATCGCTTTGTTGAAGGGGGGAAGGGCGATCAACTTTTGCTGCCCAGCCGCCAAGGCGGCTATGGAAAGCGGTGGCTGATTTCCCTCCGGAGCACCGTCATAGGTTACCCTGACATCAGCTTCGACATTGGTGGCGCGAGTCGGCCCGAAATTTTGGATAACGATCTGCAATTTTCCCGGGAGCACTTGCGGCCCCATGCCATTTATGCCGACTTCTTCAATCAACACATCGGCTCGCTGAGTGCGCCGAGCGACCATCTCCGCATGATTAGCGCTCCTTTCGGTGGCAGAGGCTTGCCTTTCTACGGCCTTAAGGGTTCGGAAGACTACATACACTTGCCCCGCCCCAACGAATACCAGCAGCAAATTGAATACCCAGCCATAGCCGCCACGTTCCTCGATGACGGGGAACCGTTCGATTACGACGGGATTACCTACTTCCTTGGATTCGCTGTTTCCATGCTGTTGATCGTTTGGGGATTGAATCGCGCCAGTGACGGTGCTCGCGTCGTTGGTTTTGGATTGATCGGAACTGGCCTGCTTCTTGATGTTCTGACTTGTGTTGGTGGGATGCTTGACTGTCTTCCGTGGCGGGGGTGTCTGTGAAAATAACGCCCCCGTCCACAAAGAAAATAACAAGAAATAAACGATTTGTATATTTTGCATTGTTCTGCCGTGACAGGGCTACCGTTACATTTCTGGAAGGTGATCTGGGTCTGCTGGCTTTGCGCACTCTTTTGCGTCGGGCTTTATGTTGCTATCAACGTGGTTGTATGCGGAGCATCCCCAAAATTGGGTTGTTTTGGACATTTCCTTGCCAGCGTAGGCGCAGAAAGTCAAATCTCTCGGAACTCCGAAAATGTCGCAATACCTGACCTCTCCGTAGGTAACCTGAAAAAGTTCACCGCGCTCGAACTGGTCAGCTTCCCATTGGGTATAGAGCCGTTGCGTCGGCTTCGCTATGAATCCCTTAAGTCCGAGGTGGAGAGGCGGCTTGCCCTCTTCCGCAGGGGGAAAACTTCCTATCGCTGCATAGACAGTGCTTTCGGGAGGGTAGGTTCCGATATTGACAGCCCTCGGCATCAAAGTAACGACAGCTTTCATTCTGAAATTAAGCGCATCCGTTTTCCCTACATTGATAATTTTAATCGTGTCTCCAACGGGCAGATTGGGTCCAACTGTTATCTTTCCCTCGTTCCTGGATACTACAATTCTCCCCCCCCCAACTCAACTGAGTGCTCAGCGTCGCAGCAGTAGCGGCTTGCTGGGTAGCGCAGGACTGAAATATGTTGACGATCAGCAGGCCAGCCGTCGCGACCGCCGCAGTGCCAGCGAAAACACGGTCGTACCTACGTGGGGAATGGTTCTTGCTCCCTGCGGCGTTTTCCTCGTGTTTCTTGGTCTCATCCGCTATGAGCACAGGCTCAGCGGTGGGCTCGGTGTGTTCATTTTCGGCCTGTTTGTTTGGGCTTATGGTTTCACTTGTTTTCTTGCGAAACTGCTGGAGAACAAATAATGCCAGCAGCGAAAAAACAATCCAACTATGGCGTTGATTGGTCGGCATATAACCGTGTCTATGAAAGCGGCAAAAGAATACACCGAAGGTCGAACAATTCGCAGCCTATTTTCTTGCACTTGAGCCCCGACTGGCCGCTCCTAAAAGTTCACCCACGCAAGCGCGATCAGCATAGCGATGCCAAGCAGAGATAAGCCAAGCGTCAACATCTCGATCACCCTAATGTTGTTGTAGAGTCCATCACTTTGCTTCTGCGCCTCGTCAACGCTGTCGTCGCCGATGTCAATCTGACTGGCATGCTCTTTCATCCACTGACGTGGATCGATTCTCCTGCCCGTCTCAATATCTCCCATGACACCGGTAGCGATCAAGTCGGCCTTGCGCTTGTTGTAGTTCATGGCGGCAACCAACTTACGACCAGTGAACGTGCTTAGCAAGTAAAACGGGTAACGCCAGTTGCGCAATAGTGCGCCCACCATCGACAGTACGAGCGAGACTAACGCCGCGCGCAACAACCATGGTGGTTGAAGGTGACCACTGCGGGAGCCGACGAAGGACACTATAGCGGCTATCGTTGCTCCAGCGCCGAGAGCAATCTTCTCGAAGAACTGCGTTCGCTCTTTCGCGATATCGAGCTGCGCGGCGTTCTGCTCGTCAACAATCTGCGAGTAGGCCTTGGCGGCATGATCAAGTAGAATCTTGCAACGCTGGCTGTCGTGGTCCACGCTGGGATTGTACGATGTCCAGTTCATTCTGCCGCTTGGATCGCTTAAAGGGCGTGACTTTCGAGCAGCGGCCAACCCCTTACGAAGATCGGCTGTGAGATCTTCTCCTGGCGCGGTGATGTGAACGGAACCGCGCACCTCGTCGCCCTCGCCAAGCCATGTTGCTAACCGTGCTTTGTTAGCAGTGACAAAGCGCCCCTTCCGCTCTACTGGCATGCCCTGGCTAGCCCAACGCTTTACAGTGGTGATTGGCTGTAGAGAACGCGGCCATGGACAGGGCAATGAACCCAAATATCGCGCTTCCCGCTTGCGGCAGAACCGAAAAACCCGCTTCGGCCAGTCATTTTCAAATTCTTGAGCGGTTTTATCTATTCTTTACGTCTTCTGTTGTAACGTCGGCACAGCAGACTGAGGGCACACATTTGTGAAAAGCTCGGGTTCGTTGTTAACGGGAGCACTGGTATTGGCAAGCGTCGTGTATTTCGTTTCTGTCGGATGGATCGAAAGGCGGTCCCAGAGTCGCCATTTGTCTGCAAAACGGGGAAGGCGCTCCCGGCTTAAGCGCAAAAATAAGAAACCGGATCCGCTTCCGCTAGGCTGAGCGGCGGCTACGCATGAGCTCATAGCAGAGCAGATATTTAGGCTCAGACGGCTCGACGGCCTCGATTCTCTTTGCGCTGCGAAGTTCCTGGAGCTGGCTGCCAGTCACCTGTCTGAAGGCTTTACCCTCGCGTATAAGGGCGTGCGGCCCAAATCTATCCAATGCACGGGTACGAGAGTAACCAGTCTTGCTCCATTCGTCATGGTCTCGATAAATACGTTCCGCATCTTCGCTTAAGGATGGCTTGGCCTTTGGCATCAAAACAACTCCTCGCTAGTGAGAGCTTTGGTCTAGCTGCCTCGTTCCTCTGCATTGGAATCGGTGGCTACACAGATATCGAACTCCAGACGTTGTGCTGATATCGCATTCGTATCGTGCCGTGGCCGGGAATGGCAATCTCGTAATCACCATCCGCGACAACTGGGCCGCTCACAACATCGTAATGACCGTAATGCGTGGGGAAGCCATCCCGCGTGAATTTGTTGACAGTCACTCCCACCGGCTGCCGTAGCCCATTCACTCTGAGGAATCCGACTAGCTGTATGGTTTCCTTCGTTGTGTACACGTTGTTTACCCTGGGGATGACAAAATAAAAACCCCACGGAAGGCGGCATCAAGAGTTCATTGCTGACTCCATCCCCCCTTCCAGAGGGCACCCGTAAAACTGAACAACTACACTACTCGTGGTGATAAACCGTAAAGCGCCAAGTTGCGCCGCGCCCAATGGCATGCACTCCTCTTGTGGGATTACAGCGCCGTGACGACAAGTGTTCTACTCCGCTTCGTCATGGCGGTGTTTCGAGATCCCGAGCAGCTTTACGAGTTGGAAGCGCTGCGTCGCGAATATGCGCTTGCGATGAGCCAAGTCACCGACCCGACAGAAAAGCTGCGACTCTATCGAATGGTGCAGGAACTCAGCGAGTGCATCAATCACCTGCGGACAGGGCCGGAGCGTGTTTGAATTTGCCGTATACTCCCTCCATGTCTCGTCGCTTGGCGCTTATTCTTCTGCTCGGACTCCTCGCGACCGCCCCAATTCTCTATTGCGCTCCGTGGAAGCTCGTTCATTCTCAAGACGCCGCGTTGTTTATGGGCAATGAGCGAGATCCATTGTGGCGGCCACCTGTTCGAGAAAGCGTGAGGGCTGAATTGGATTATCTGGAGTTTACGTTTGAAATTGGCGCGGTGTGGGTCTTGGTAATTGCCATCAATGCGGCGTTTCGGGCGAATCGGTAAGGCCAATAAGAAACCGGACCCGCTTCCGGGATCCAGCCTGCCCTTAGTGGTTTCTTGGCGGGTTGAATTTCGGAACCTATTTTCGGAACGCTCTAGACGTGCAATCCTGCCTTGTTTCCCATGCCCAACAAATACAGGCGATCACTGGGCACGTCTATATGTATCCCGCCTCTGCTCCACATCCGCAATTCCCGCTCCGCCTGCTCCATCGCTTCGTCTGTCGCGCCCAGATAGCGAAACAACCGGAGCATCGTTTCCTCGCTCGCGACGTCGCGCCACGGTCCGAGCGGAGTTTTGCAGTCTTCCGCCAGGGTGTGGATGTTCCAGCCCTTGCGGTGCTGGAAGTTGATCAGGACGCGCATGGATTACTCGCATTCTTCCGAGTAGACGATCAGCCGGTTGCCGAGTTCAACGACCATATCTGGCGCGATATAGAAGGGAGCTCGCTCAAAGGTCCCGTCCCGTTGCATGGCTTCACCCGCTTCGCGCGCTTCATTCGTCGTATCGAAAATCACGGAGACGGGCTTGGTGGGCGCTTCGGGCGCAAAGAAACGAATGCAAATAGCCTTCCCATCACAGTGGAACACCGCGCGAAACGGCGGCCCTTCGTCATTCTTCGAGATCGTGAGATCTACGCCTGTGTTTGCTCGCATGCGAACCATTTTACGCGGAGGGCGGGCCGTTCATTTCGCAACTCGCGCAGCCTTGGAGTGCCTTCCCGAAGATCAGGTCAAGGTCAAAGTTCGCGATCGCAAAATCCATCCAAAGTTCGCGAGAATACCCCTTGCACAGCTCGCGGAATGATGTCCCCGCTTTATCGAACGTGTCCGGCGTCGGAGTTTTCTCAAACCGCTCTGCTGCGCTAACCACAGCGGCCGCGAGGTCATTGATCGTTCGATCTGATTTGGGCCGTACAAAGTGAGCTGCAATGTATTTGGCCTTCGCGATTATGTGCAGCCCTTCGAACGTCGAGGCGTCATCGCGCCCGATCCTGCGAATGTCTTTTGCTGTGAAGCTGAGCACAGGGCGGCTCGTGCTCTCGATCAGTTTCTTTAGCGAAGCGGCTGCGCTTTGAGTTTTTGCGGGTGATTCTTTGTGTGCGGACGTGCGTGGTTTACGATTGGCGGTAGCCATGGTGTCCTCCTTGGGGACGCTATCGGTTAGAACCTTGTCGGTGCGCAAACGCCTGCAAGGTTCGTTCTGTTTCGACTGCCGTTTTAGGCCCGTCGAGAGCCCTTGTCAACGAATTCCTTAGTCATGAATGAGTGCGTTGAGTAAATGCCGATGACTAACATCGTCGAGTCGACATTCACTCCTCGCAAAGCGGAAGAATGAAGCCCGACGACATCTGATTTCGCTGTGCCCCTTTCTGTGCCCCCCTGCATGGGTTTTGATGGTACTCAGTAGCACTCAATGAGAAGAGAAATGAGCGCAATTCGCCGAGAATACTGCTATCTAGCGATACTGAGTTATATGGTTGAAATGGCAAAAACCAACTGTTAACCGGAGGGTTGTAGGNNTCGAGTCCTACCTGAGGAGCCATTCTTTTTCTGTGGTTTAGCAGCCACGCCGAAAATGATCGTAAATGGCAGCAAGCCCGACTCTGGTGATTTCTCAAAGGACTTGGCGCCACTTCCAAGGGATACCCATGCATGACTTCTGGATCACACAGGCGCTGACTTTAGCAGCACTGCGCGTCCGACGTGCTAAGAGACAGGTTGAGGAAGCAGAAATGAGCTTGGATCTCGGCAGAACCGAGCTGCGAGAGACAGAGCGGACTTTTATCAAGCTCCTCTCAAAAGCGAAAGTCGAACCGGAGTTCGAGACTTTCCTGTACCGAGTGACAAATCTCTATGACAGTGACGGAAATCCAACATTCACGGTAAATGAATTAGAACATGCAAAAGAAATTGGGTTTTTACCCGAAGATTTCCACGAGCATGATGACGATCCGGATCAGTAAATGACAGCGGGTCGGCTAAGTTGCTTCCGTCACTGGACCACCGGACGCTTTTTCAGGACTTGGAGGGGGCTGAGCTGGGCGAAGTGTGAGTCGCACGTCGTGTGCATCAAATGGCGTGGCGGAGCCGACGAACGGTATATGAGAGCACTGTAGTCGCGGGTAGAAGTAGCCGAGACCCTCCTGAAAGGACCGATTCGCGAACGCTTGTGGGATGAATTCATTCCGCTGTTGTAATGCTTGGCGACAGCGGTCGCAGTCCCTTTCTGTCATGCATCCGCATTGAAATCCGAAAGCGTATAGGTCGAATGCACGCAGCAGCGGAGAAGTGAGTTTTTCTTGGTCCTTCTCCAGGATTCGTATTGCCCTAATATCGTGCGTCAATATTGGCAAACTGAGGGTGAGCGCAGCAGAATGCGAATATGCTTCGCCGCGCTGCACCCGTAGGCTCCACTTTGTTGCCCGAATTGAGATGTCTCTCCAAACAGCGTTCGCCGCATTCCCAACATAAGCGGGCAAAGTTCGCTCATCCAGAATCTGAATTGTGGAGGTGTTTAGAGCTTTGTCGAGCTGGGGTTCATATACTGGAAGCAGCCGCCGAAGAGTCAGGCTCTGGGGAGACCTGAGCTCATAATCGACAGCTTCCACAATGGCGGGCTGAACCTTGTAGGTGCGCTTCAACTCCCGGAGAACAGAAATATCCCCAGCAATCAGGAGTTGAGTTGTGGCGTCAGTGTCGCAGATTATAAGTGCCGGATTGACTTCCGGCACTACCGGGAGACCTGCTCCCACTATGCAATGCTCCCCAAATCAGCGGAGAACCGTTCGATAACCGTTTGGCGGTCCATCATCAGCATCTCCGCCGCCTTGCCAAGCGAGATTTCCTCATCTTTAGCCGCTGAGATGACTTTCTTTACATAGCTAACAGGAAGACGCAGACGACGTGGGCTTAAATTCGTTGTGCGATGACTAGCCGGCCAAACGGACTTTTCATTGCCAAGCTGCTGCAGAAACTCACGAGTCGTCAAAGCGTGGGGCGTCAACTGTCTGAGTTCTTCGGAGATCGAATATTCTTTGTACTTAGCGAATTCTTCTTCTGAGATCAGCTCGGCATCTAGCGCTGAGGAAAGAATCACTGACGCAGACACCTCGGCATGAGAAACGAGGACCGCCAAATCAGATGGTGTCAAAGCACTCCACTTGAATCCAGTCGTATTCTGGATGTGGCGTAGCATTTCTGGCGGCGCGAACAATTCCTGCGCGAATGACTGAGCCCGCCTTTCCTGCAATTGGCGATAATCCTCTTCACCTCGAAAGTCCAAAGAAACCGTTTGAGAATCAAGGTCGAAGATTGCGTGGCCTAATTCATGCGCAAGCACCATATTCCGTCGGAACCAATCAGACGAGTAAGTGTTTGCAAACAGACAAGGCACTTCCGATCCGCTTGTGCCCACGTAGAAACTGCATCCTTCGACCCTGGATCTTGGAACTGGGGTCTCAATGATGAGAAGGCCAGTCAGGCGAACGTTGTCTCTAAACGGTGTCCCCAAGCCGCGTCCGCCATGGCTTAGGTGGTGCATAGATGCGAACAGCCGAGCTGCGGCCTTGCCTTGGTGCGACGGTGAAGACTGCTTGTCTATTTTGTCTTTGATTTGCTCAAAGAGCGCTTTCCAGAGAGGGTTCTCTGTTCGAGTCACTGCGGAAAGTTGAGTCAAATAGAACCCGAACTTCCGAATCAGTAATACGTATTCTCGATCGGAGTCAGTGAGATTTTCATCTCGCAGCTTGTACCAGACCGCAGGGACATCGCCTGGGGTCGTTCGTCGAGAGGTCAGCGCCATCTCACTTACACCGAAGACCGTCGACAACTCTGGCAGCATGAAAGTAGGAATTGGCTTTTGTCCGATGAGCCACTCGTTAAACAGGCGCGGATTTATCCCAAGAATCGAGGCACAAACGTCCTGATCCAAGCGTGTTGAACTGATAATGTCTTTCAGCAAACGGTACTCCAAGCTATTCCGGTGTGGTCACGCAATTCGCAACGCTCAATATGATGCGCTTCGGTTGTTTACGTTTGGCCCACCAGCCTGCTGGGGCGAAGAATGAACGACTAGGATGCGGGTAACGACTGTTCGGATTATACCGTCTCCCGCCCTTCCGTGTTACGCCCCCGAATCTTAACCATTTAGACGTACATTGCAAGCAAAAGTTCCATGAAGTTGCATCGAAAGTAACGTCTCTGCACGCATCAAGCCTTGTCCTAACCCCTTTTTGACGGTCAAGACATTCAGTATTTTCAGATTTTAGGTTCTGATGCAGTGACAAATGTCACTGTCAGTTCCAAAATGGCGCGACGACCCGTTCTCCCTTTATTGGACCCTACCGAGAAAGGTTGTGGCAGCCGGTCAGCGGGAACGTCGAGGTGCACCGATCCGCGATTCCATTGTCGGATCTACTACCTGAGGAGCCATTCGTTCGGGAGCCACTTTTTTTTCTTGAGAGCCGCGACGTGTTTGAAAGCCGTCGCCGTGGACGAAACCCCGATCTCCCTGGCGATCTTGGGGAGGCTTGGCGTTTTACCGGATCGTAATCGGAATGTCTGAATGAATTGGAATACCTGGGACTTGGCGCGCGGTCGGTGGCGGCTGCGGATTCCGTATCATGCCGCGCATTATACCCAGATGAGTAGGCTCGTCGCCCGGCGCTCGTGCTCGCCGCATCCTCTCTAAATCCGCGCGTCATAGCGCCTGGCGCGCCCAACGTTTAGAAGCGGGTTTGTGGGCAATTTTGTGGGCTGATGCAAAAAAAACCCAGAGAGCCCGGGGTAACTGTCAAGGGCGGAGTAAAACCA
>PLWX01000132.1 GCA_003151155.1 Acidobacteriaceae bacterium | reverse complement strand
TGTGAAATCGTGCCGACGGACACGTTGGAGATAAATGGGATGCGGCCAGTGGGAGTCAATCCAGAGCATCCGGTGCACTCGGTCGCGAACCCGCGCGAGTTCAACCAGCGGGCGGTGAGCCTGCACATTTACTCGAAGCCCTTCGATTCATGCGTGGTGTATTCGGACGAGCAGGGAACTTGCGGCGAGATCCAGTTGCAGTTCACGACAAAATACGGGGAGCGCACGCAACGCGGGACGAGATCCTGAAAAGTGCGAGCGCCAAGAGCTCCGAAATCGTGCTTCCTCCTGTAATCTGGTGTGAAGAACGATGATGTTCGAAGCCAAGCAAAATTTCGATGTGCTGGTAATCGGCGCCGGACCGACGGGCCTGGCGTGTGGAATCGAAGCCAAGCGAGCGGGATTTCGCGTGGCGAATATTGACAAGGGATGCCTGGTCAATTCGCTGTTTCATTATCCGGCGAACATGACGTTCTTCACTACGCCGGAGCTGCTCGAAATCGGCGATATTCCGTTTCCCAGCGCGAATCAAAAACCCACGCGACAAGAGGCGCTGGAGTACTACCGCAAAGTCTCGGAGCATTATCAGCTCGACGTGCGGCAGTACGAACGGGTGGAAGCGATCAGCGGCAGCGATGGCGACTTTCAGGTGAAGACCAGGAATCTGCATGGGAAGTGCCTGGAGTATTCGGCGAAGAAGCTGATCCTTGCGACCGGCTATTACGATCTGCCGAACCTGATGAACATCCCGGGTGAGGATCTGCCGAAGGTTTTCCATTATTACCGGGAGCCGCATCCGTTCTTCGATCTGGATGTGGTGATTGTCGGGGCGAAGAATTCGGCGGCGATTGCGGCGTTGGAATTGTGGCGGCACGGGGCGCGGGTGACGCTGGTGCATCGCGGGCCGGGGATTCACAGCAACGTGAAGTACTGGATCAAGCCTGACATTGAGAACCGGATCAAGGCCGGAGAGGTGAAGGCGTATTTCAATAGCATGGTGTGCGAAATCACACCGGAACAGGTGTTGATACAAACGCCGGAGGGCGAGAAGCGGCTGCACAATGATTACGTCTTCGCGCTGACTGGATATCATCCGGACTTTGCATTTCTGACCGCACTGGGCATCGAACTGGCGGGGAAAGAGCAGAAGCCGGTGTCGGATCCGAAGACACTGGAGAGCAATGTGAAGGGGGTCTACCTGGCTGGGGTAATTGTGGCTGGAATGCGCACCAGCGAGATCTTTATTGAGAACGGACGCTTCCACGGAAAGCAGATTGCCGAACATCTAAAGCAAGTGTTGGGATAGGCGAACGAGAAAATTATGACTGACCAGGAATTTCAGAAACACAGCGAAGTTGCGCTGGACGCGTTGAAGCGATCTTTATACGAAGCCGAGAATGATGCCGAATTCGAAGTCGAAGAAGCGAATGGTGCTCTGCAAGTGAACTTTGACGAGCCGCCAGGAAGGTTCGTGGTTTCTCCGAATAGCCCGGTGCGGCAGATATGGATTTCAGCGCTCTCGACGAGCTTCAAACTGGATTGGTCGGAGTCAACTAACGACTTCGTGCTGACGAAATCCAACGAAGGGTTGAAGCAGCTGATGTCGCGATTGATCAATGAGCAACTCGGCAGTGAAAACGTAACCCTGCGCTAAATCCGTCGACTCTCATGTTCACAGACATCGTTCACCTTCCCGCGGATCGTCGTAAGACGGGCACGCAGTATGCGATACGAATCCTGATTGGATCGACAGTCGCGTGGCTGGCGTTACATTCCGTGGGGCATCACGATCCGCTGTGGGCGATCATCTCGGTGATCATGGTTTCAGAGCCGGAGTTGCAATCCGCGGTGCTGGCGTTTCGCTGGCGCGTGACGAATACCCTTGTGGGCTGCGGCGTGGGCGTGTTGTTCCTGTGGATAGCAGGAGCATCGATCTATTCGATTTTGTCGGCGATGGTCGCGTGCGTATTGATCTGCGTGTGGGTGATCGATGCGCCGACCGGATGGCGGATTGGGCCGATCAGCACGGCGATCGTGATGACGCCGGGAGTTCTGCAACACAACCATCACATGGGAATGGACGAAGCACTGCTACGCACCAGCGCGGTGCTTGCTGGAAGCGCGATCGCGGTAATCGTGGCGTGGGTGCTGGATGTTGCGCTGCCGAGGCTCAAGCCCCGGCAGCGAACTCAGAAACTTAATTCCCCGCAGTAGGTCGGGGGGTATTGCCGTTACAGGTGGCAAGACCGGGTTCGATGGCGGTCCCTTCCTCGTAGTCGTTCCACGTGTCGATCATCAAGTAGGGAAGCGGATGATCGGGAGAGTAGAAACGGCGGAAAAGGCGCAGGGATTCGTCGAAGGTCTTGCCGCAGCGGGCATCCATCTTGCGGTTGCGGCTCCAGGAAGCGCGGGAATCATTGAAGCCCGGCCATGCCGCACCAACCGCGAGCTTGTTGGGGAATTCGTTATTCATCCGAAGATAGAAATTCTTCAGATAGTCCTCGCCCCAGTTTTGTCCGGCGCCGGCGCGCTGCCAGCCTTCCTTGCCGGGATTTACCCACGCGTAAAAGCCGTCGAAAGCTTTGATGTATTTTCCGGGGAAGTCCTTGTAGATGAGGAGCGGCTGTTCGTCCCAGGAATTTACGGCTTGGCGGACTCGATTCCAGTCGGTGAAGGAGCCCTTGGGAAAGATGAAGATCAGTGGATGTCCATCGAAGCGAAGATACGCGCTGCGGGTGGGCGCCTTCGGGCCGATGTAGTGATCGTAGGCATATTGCAGGTCGTCGATAACAAGGCCGGTGGCATTTTCTGGGTCGTCGGTGTTTTCGTCATACATGATCGCGGTTTCGAAGCTGTTCTCCGCGGCGACCTGTTGCAGGGCGGTGTAGGCATGATCTTCGAAGGTGTGATGTGGGCCGTACCAGTTGACCACGAAGGCGTCGATGCCGAGAGTTTTGGCGTGCTGCACCTGCTTCTGGAGAACGACGGGATCCTGGCTGTTGTAGCCGACG
>PLWX01000197.1 GCA_003151155.1 Acidobacteriaceae bacterium | reverse complement strand
CCTCCCGCGCGACACGCTACGACCGGACAGCCTGATGCCATCGCCTCCAACAATACGAGTCCCAGCGTCTCCGTCTCAGAGGGAAACACGAAGAGATCTGCGGACGCATAGGCGCTTGCCAGCGCTTCCCCTTGAAGGTAACCAGCAAAGAAAGTTGCCGTGTTCTTGAAGTACCGTTCGAGACTGTGGCGAAGTGGTCCGTCGCCGACGATAGCAAGTCTCGTTCCGGGCAGCGCCTGGATGACGGCTCGAAGCCTTGCGATATCTTTTTCTGCCGAAAGCCGCCCCACATAGAGGAGAAGCGCGCTGCTGGGTTCGCCGTTGCTCAGAAAACTTCGCATTTTCTGGGAGCGCGCNNAGGTTGGCTCGCCGATGCCGTTCCTTCATCAGCATCCAGGTGAGCTTTTCTATCGCTCCAAGTTTGTAATAGTGCAAATAGGACGGAAGATTCGTGTGGTATGAAATTACCAGCGGAATGTCTAGAACTTCGCTGTAGTAGATGCCTCCGACGCCCAACAACGCCGGCTCAAATAGGTGAAGGATGTCAGGTTGGAAATNNNTCAGTACCTCATCACCATTCCGCCTGAGACACTCGACGGTTTTCGTCAGCATGGTAACGATGCCGTCGATTTTAGGCAAGAACGACTCCGTCATCAGAGCGATTCTCATTCTTGGAGCGCCTCTTTCCGGTGAAACGGTGCGGTCGCTCTAGCGTATATGACGCAGGNNAGGTGGCACGATAAAATAAGCGACCAGCAATCCGGACTGAACGCTGCTCAGACTCCTATCAGCTTCTGCCGTAACTCTTTGTAGCCGTCGAGCGGGGGTCACGGCGAGCGCGCGAGCCGTCGGCCTTTGCGAATAATTGTGAGTTTCGCGTGTCCTTCCTACACGAATTACGGAGCAGCCATAGAAATTCACCATCGTGCGTGTAGTTTTTTGCAGGATTGCTGGTGGATTTGGGAGGGTGGTCTGTATCTTTAGAAGGACTTGGGCAACCCCGTGGATCGAGGAGGTCAAACCGCAAATACCACTTCACATTTACGCATAACGCGCTTATATTTACTCAGTATGCGTACTAGTGGCACCCTTGACGCGCTCTTCCCGACGATTCGGGCTGGTGTGCTGTCCGCCACTCTGCTCCAGCCGGAGCACTGGTGGTACATGAGCGAACTGGCCCGGCATCTGGAAACTACGCCCTCCAGCCTTCAGCGAGAACTTGAATCGCTGGTTTCCGTAGGACTGCTTTTGCGCCGGCAAGACGGACGCCGCACCTACTTCAAGGCGAATGCAGACTCCCCGCTCTTCCGCGACCTGCACGGACTGCTCGACAAAACCAGCGGGATTGTGCCGACGCTCACGACCACTCTGAAGCGCTTTGACGACAGGATTGAACTGGCCTTCCTCTACGGCTCCATCGCGCGCGGCGAGGAACACTCGGCCAGCGATGTAGACTTGGCTATTGTTGGCACGTTAAAGCAGATAGACCTTCTACCGGCTTTACGAAAGTTGGAAGCCCGCTTCCACCGCGAGGTCAATGTCACTCTGTTTTCNNCTGAAGGGCACGCCCAATGAGTTGGAAGAAACTGCTTCAAGACAATAAGGTTCACCGGCACAGGACCGGCCGCCAAGAGCTGAACGAAATCCGCCGCCTTGTTGCCCGCGATCTTACGGATGCGGCGATTCCTGCCCTTTCTGAGGACCGCCGTTTCGCTACAGCCTACAACGCTGCACTTCAGACGGCCAAGATGGCCATAGCTTGTGCCGGATACCGCATCGCCAGTGTGCCAGGGCATCATCGGCTGACCTTCGAGGGGGCCAAACTGGCGCTCGGTAAGCCCGCCGAACACCTGGCCGACTACTTCGATGCCTGCCGCCGCAAGCGAAACGAGATCGATTACACCGGCGCGGCGATTGCCACTACCACCGAAGCGGACGAACTGTTGTTACACGCCAAGGCGTTTCTGAACTTGGTTGAAGGTTGGATTTCGTCAACCCATCCAGCATTGAAGGCTTGATACAGGAACCATTCGTTCACCGCAACCTCCCTGTCAAGACCCGTGCGGTCCTCAGCCACCCTCCTCATCGGGTCTGTTCCTGCCCGCAATGCCGAAAAAGCTAGAAAGACGCCGGGGCGAATAATGCAACCCTCGCCCAACGCGCCCAGATTGCACGGATGCTCCGCAATCCATATCGAGGCGGGCGCGACCGCTGCGCCCGCGATTCCCGTGCTGCCGATTTTGCGAATGGCCTTGAAAGCCGGTGTCCACGCCGCCGTATTCGTCCCGATCTTCCCTTCAACCGGTGTCCAAACTGAGACGGCGAACCCCCGCTGCCAAGAGCGCCCTCGAACCAAGGAACCAAAGAGTCAAAGAATGGGATGCTCGGCCCCATGCCTTCCCGCCAGCGGCAATCATTGACCACACGCGCCGGGGCTTTTCGGCCTGGCCCGCGAGGTTCCGGTGGACTTTTTGAGCTGAGGCACGATCTCCTTTTTGGTCACAATCAACACGGCCATCATGGAGGCGTCAAGAACGTTCTCGCCCTGCGGCGACGGCGCAAACTCTTCCGCTGCGCTTTGCGGATTCCTCTCCCCAGGCAAGCTGTGGCCCCTATCCGCAAAAAACTTTGCTTGGCACTTGGGAGTTCACTGCGCCCCATGTCCGTTCCGGCAGTATGTCCCGATTCACTCGCGACCAAATTCAAAAGGAGAACATCATGTCCAGCTACAAAAACAACGTCCACCTCGAAAGCAACCTCGGCAAAGACGCCGAAAAGAAGTCCACTCCAAACGGCGATGTAGTCAACTTCAGCATTGCCCTCAACGAGCAGTGGGAAGACAAGGACGGCGCCGAACACAAGAACACCGATTGGTTCCAGATTCAGGTTTGGGGCCGTTGGCGAAGTTCGCCGCCACCCTCAAGGCCGGGACGCCAGTCATCATTGAAGGCAAGATCAAACCCGAGACGTACACGGCTGACAGCGTAGAACACAAGACCTTCTCGATCAAGGCCGACTACATCCGCAGGATCGACTACTCGGCACCGAACGAAGCCGGCGACAGCAAGGCGGCCAAGCCCACCAAGAAAGCCAAGTAGCAACCGCGCAACCTGGAGGCGGCTCTTCGGAGCCGCCTTGTCGTATGCCCGCTGAAAGACCCCCGGTTCGCATTGCAGTTTGCGCTGGCAATGCTGCCTGAGGCAACGCATTGCTGCCATACTGCCGATGTCTATCAACCAGTATGCCGAATTGGCGACGATCCTGAGGAACTCTCGGTTCGACGCTCGGCCCGAATTGATGAGCGGCCCTCCTTGTTAAGAGTCACGCAGCTACCTGTCTGCCGCCGAAGGGTCAGATACCCAGAACAAAATCGACAGTATCGCATGGACCCGTTGACTCAAGACGCCCCCACATTGACCTTCGTACCTAACCGGCGGCCTGGAGTCGTCCCCAGTTCGACAGCCTTTGTGTCGCAGGCTCACATAGAGGCAAGTAAGGATCCTCCGGCAGAGCCGGAGGCTTTCGGTTGCTGGCCCCTCAAAGGGGCCTGATCGCAACCGTTGAAAAGCCAGAGCACCTGCAACGGCATGAGGGTCGTTCGACAATGAGCTTCGACAAAATCAAAGCAACAGCCGGGGGAATACTCCCGGAATTCTCAAAGTTTGACTGCCTCCCCGGCAGAGCCGGGGGAACTCCCGTTTGATTAGGAATGATGCCGCTATTTAATCATGTAACGCGCACCACGTCCTTTGCCAACCTGCGCCAAGTAGTGTTGCTCGGCCAACTTTTTCACATGCACCTTGATAGTGTTGCGGTTGGCGCCCGTTGAATCTTCGATTTCCTTGACGGTGATTTCGCCGCGCGCTTTCACCAATTCCAGTATCTGGCGAGAAAGTGCGGGCAATGACGCGCGAAGCGCCTGTTCCTGTTTCACCTTTGCGGCCAAGTTGTCTTTTTGCTTTACCATCGTTTTCAGGAAAAACACCAGCCACGCTTCCCAGTTCTGCTCCTCCTTGCGGATGGTTTGCTGGGTGCGGCGCAGTGCGAGGTAATAGCTGTCCTTGTTCTGTTCGATCACGCCTTCCATTGAGCTGTAGGGGACATAGCCATACCCGGCACGCAGCAGAAGCAATGTTGTCAGCACGCGAGAGAGTCTGCCGTTGCCGTCCTTGAACGGATGGATTGCCAGGAATACGACAATGAAAATCCCTATCAGTATCAGAGGGTGGTGGCTTTCCTCCTGTACAGATTGGTTGAACCAATCGACTATTTCCTTCATCCATCCGGGCGTTTCAAGTGGCGTGGCGGTCTCAAATACCACGCCCAGACTCTTGCCGTCGGGTCCGAAAGCCTCGACGTGGTTGGTCACCTTTTTATACTCGCCACGATGATCCTGATCCTTGCTGCTGTACTTGAGCAACACGCCGTGCAATTGCTTGATGTGATTTTCGGTTGTAGCGATAGCTTCATAGCTATCGAAGATCATATCCATGGCATCGGCATAGCCAGCAACTTCCTGCTCGTCCCGACTGGCAAAGGATTTGGTCTGCAGCCCGGACAGCAACTTCTCTACCTCGGAATCGCTGAGTTTGGAGCCCTCGATGCGAGTGGACGATCCCACGCTCTCAATAGTGGCTATCCGCCGGAGGCTGGTCAGCTTTTCAGGCGCGAGGGTTTCAATGACTTTCCAGCGCCCTTTGAACTCATCGATATCAGCGATGAGTTTGAGGATTTCCGGGGTGATCGTGATGCTTTTGATGTCGTGCATGGCAATATCCATTTTCACCCATTTCTAGCCATTTTGTGGCCGAAGGCAAGAGAATAT
>PLWX01000040.1 GCA_003151155.1 Acidobacteriaceae bacterium | reverse complement strand
GATATGAAAGCCGGCCGCGATCACTGGTGGCACGACCTGATGGCGAAGGCTAGCGACCAATGTCCGGCGGAGTCGCTCGATGCCGAACATCCCTTGTACATCCTCTATACCTCGGGAACCACCGGCAAACCCAAGGGCATCGTGCACACCACCGGCGGCTATTCCGTCGGCACCTACCTCACCACGAAGTGGGTCTTCGATTTGAAGGACGACGATACCTTCTGGTGTACCGCCGACATCGGTTGGGTCACCGGGCACAGCTACATCGTCTATGGTCCGTTGCAGAATGGCGCAACTACCGTGATGTACGAAGGCGCGCCGAATTTCCCTGACATGGATCGCTTCTGGGCGCTGGTCGCGAAACACAAAGTGACAGTGTTCTACACCGCTCCAACCGCGATTCGCACTTTCATGAAGTGGGGCGCGGAATTTCCCAATCGTCACGACATGAGTTCACTGCGCTTGCTCGGCAGTGTCGGCGAACCGATCAATCCGGAAGCATGGATGTGGTACCGCGAAGTCATTGGCAAAGAACGCTGCCCGATTGTCGATACCTGGTGGCAGACCGAAACCGGCGCCATCATGATTGCCCCTCTGCCCGGCGCAATTGCGACCAAGCCCGGGTCGGCGACCAAGCCTTTGCCCGGGATCGTGGCCGAAGTNNCCGAGCGTTACAAGAATCAATACTGGTCCGACATTCCCGGCGTATATTTCACCGGAGACGGTGCTCGTGAAGATAAAGACGGTTACTTCTGGATCATGGGCCGCGTCGACGATGTTCTCAACGTGTCGGGCCACCGTCTGAGCACGATGGAGATCGAGTCGGCACTGGTTGCACATCCGAAGGTCGCCGAGGCCGCGGTCGTCGGACGTCCCGACGAGATGAAGGGGCAGGCCGTGTCAGCTTTCGTTACTCTTGAATCCGGCAGCAAACCTTCGCCCGAATTGAAGGAAGAGTTGCGCGCCTGGGTCGCCAAAGAGATTGGTTCGATGGCGAAACCCGACGACATCCGCTTTACCGATTCCTTACCAAAAACGCGCAGCGGAAAAATTATGCGGCGTTTGCTGCGGGAATTAGCGGCTGGCGGTGACGTGAAGGGCGATACGACAACCCTGGAAGATCTCAGCGTAATCGCAAAGCTCAAAGAAGACGAACAGTAGTAAAATTCAATCATGCAAACCACGGGTACGCGCAGGCGTATCCGTCGTTTTTTTGGCCGAAGTGCGGTGGGCAACTCAGGTTTTGGGGTAAGCATCTGTAAAAGACTTCGGCTCGAAAAGTATTCTTTCCCTAAAGGCTCTCTTTCATGCAGGTTGGTCACCCTGGCATAGCGCCGCAATCGGATGCGACCGAACACGCGATCCAGTTGCTCGCGCGCGAAAATAAAATTCTCGAGTTGATCGCCCGTGGTGCCGCGCTGGAAAAGGTGCTGACGGAGATCGCCTACGCGGCCGAGAGCCACTGCGACACCGATGTGCGGTGCGCGATTCTCCTGCTGGATGATTCGGGGACACGCCTTCTTCATGGCGCCGCTCCCAGCCTGCCGGCGGAATATAACGACGCGATTCACGGAGTGCATATCGGGCCAACCGTAGGTTCGTGCGGACGCGCGGCATTTTCCAAGCGACCGATCTTCGTGCCCGATATCGCAGTCGATCCCAATTGGGGGAAACTCAAAGATCTCGCTCTGCCTTACGGACTGCGAGGCGCGTGGTCTACGCCCATCATTTCTTCCCAAGGTGAAGTTCTCGGAACCCTTGGCATCTACTTCCTGCAGGTTGAGAGCCCCTCCGACCGCGCGCGACAGGTGATCGATCTGCTCGCCCGTACCGCAGCCATTGCCATCGAGCGTCACCGCTCCGAATCGCAGCGCCTGCTCTATCAGAAGCAGATCGAAAAGCTCAATAACACCGGCATCATGATGGCAGCCGAGCGTGACCTGCATAAAATCGTGCAGGCTGCCACCGATACCGCTCGTGAATTCAGCGGCGCCGCCTTNNTCTTCGCGCCGACCTTTGCCGGCGCCGGCACGGTGCGTGTCGCCGACATCACAAAAGATCCGCGCTACGGTAAGAGTGCTCCGCATCACGGCATGCCGGAAGGCCATCTCCCGGTCTGTAGCTATCTCGCGGTTCCGGTGATCTCGCGTTCCGGCAAAGTAATCGGCGGATTGTTCTTCGGACACCCCGAGCCCAACAAGTTCACTCAGGAAGCCGAGCACCTAGTGGAGAGCATCGCAGCGCAAGCCGCGGTGGCTATCGATAACGCTCAACTCAACGAAGGCTTGATCCGCCAGCTGGCATCTTCCGAGGAAGTGCAGCAACGCCTGGCAATCGCGCAGCAGGCCGCGCAGTTGGCGACTTGGGAACTCGATCTCAAGTCCGATGAGATCCGGTTCTCGCCCGGAAGCTGGCCGGTGTTCGGTTGCGAACTTTTGAAAGTGAAAACCCGCGCGGACTGGGAAGCTCAGATCCACCCGGAAGATCGCGAGTACGTGCGCCGCGAGCTGGAGCAGACGTTCGCGCTGGGAAAAGATTACTTCGCGGAATACCGCGTGATTTCGCCGTTAGGCGTGCGCTGGGTGCAGGGGCGCGGACATGTGGTTTTCAATGCGCAAACCGCGGCACCCGAGCGTTTGATCGTGCTCAGTATCGATATCACCGAGCGCAAGCTGGCCGACGAAGCGCTCCGCATCAATGATCAGAAATTCCGCGAAGCGCAACAGGCGACCAACATGGGCACCTGGTTCTGGGACGTCGCTTCCGACAAGATTACGTGGTCCACCGAGGTCCCTTCGTTCGAAGGTATCGTCGCCGAGCAATACTTGAAAAATTGGAAGACCGTAATTCATCCAGAAGATTTGCCCGAGGTTGCTGCGGAGATAGATCGCGCTCTCCGCGAGGGCGGCCCGTTTCGAGTCGAGCATCGCTTGCGACTGCCGAACGGCAGGTTTGGCTGGACGTTCACGCAAGGTCAAATCACGTTAGGCGAGAATCGCAAGCCAGTCTCGGGCGTCGGCATCACCATGGACGTCACCGCCAAGAAAG
>PLWX01000124.1 GCA_003151155.1 Acidobacteriaceae bacterium | reverse complement strand
CAACTGCGTGGCAATACAGAAGCCCTCGTCTGGGCTTGGGTCAGTGAGCGGCTTACCGTTGGGACCCTCTTTCGGGGGACCGATGATCAGGTGAGCGATGCGAGCGAGGATAGATTTGGTCGTGCCCTTGTATTCGTAAAAGTCGCTATCAAGCACCGCGAGATATTCTTTGAATGCCATGGTTATACCGCCTGCCCTGTAGCTGCCTTAGCCACGGTATTCCTCAATCGTGACGCTGGTCACAATCTCGCCTTTGCGGATTTCCCCACTTGGCAAATCTATCTCGCCGCCGTCTTTGCGGAACCACACGAGGCAGGAGTCAACCCAGTAGCGGAACCAGACGCCATTCTCGTCTTGGATTAACAGTTGGTTAGCCATTGGCCAGAGCCGCCTGCTTCTTACGGCCCGTTCCTCTGGTACCAATCAGGCCAGCTATGCGGGCGACCTTTTGGACCATGGACGTGCTGCACGTGAACTGCTTTGCGATTTGGGTATAGCTGAGATCAGGACGCATACGAATAAGGACCGCCATACGGGCCAGTTCCTCGTCGTGCTGGCGCTGCTCTTCTGCATTCAATCTTCCGGTTTTCACTTAGTTCTCCTGCAAGAATGTTTCTCGCCTACATCTGATACTACGAAAGTCGCCAAACACCGCTAACTAGCGAACGGGCTTCGCCAATTAGTTCTGTTTCGTCCTACAGACACCAATACAGGGACACAAAGATTTGCGGGTGCGGCTATGCGTGAGGTCAAGCATCTTGAGCTGTAAGAAGCCTACGGCCCGCTAAAGACGCTACCGGCCCAACTCGAGGAATAATGACAGCGCATGACCGCTGTTACGACACCCGTTACCGCAATCCTGCGATCCGCAAGCGAAGTAGAGATGGCGTAGTTAACAGTAACGCCAGGCGCACCGAGCGTGCTATCGCCAAGAGCTACCGCCACTCTGTAGGACAAGAATGCAAAGTTCGGGTCAAGCAGCAGCGGATCAAGGATTGGATGAATAAACTTCCGTAACTACCATCCCAAAATGGTTCCGTAGCAAGATAGGGGGATGGCTACCGAACGCGAGACTTGGAACGAGCTTGTAGCCGAATTCGACATGGCACGGCTACCATTGCCCGCGCTCCGCCTCGAGCTCGGTAGAACCCTTTACAACATCAAACTCTACCTGCACAAACACCATCTGGACAAAGGACGAGACGGGCGTTGGAAACCCCTGCTGGACGACAGAAAAATGAAGGAGACCACTGCGAAGGATTGGGTGGTTTTATACCAGAAAGAAAACGGTATCCCGCTCAAGAAATGCTTCTACCCGTCCGAGATGACTCGGGTCAAGAAGCCCAGAAAATCCCATAAAAATGGCCAAAAGAATACAGCGGTTTCCGCTGCATTAGCTTCTGACGCTCGCATAGAGTTTGCCGACGACAAGATCGAACCCAAGAACCCCAAAAAGCGAAAGCGCGACAAGAACGGACGACTTGTCTGCGAGTGCTTCTTTGTAGTCACGGCTGCCGAGAAACTGGATTTAGTGGCCGCAATCGCTAAGCTCAGCGAAGCCCGCGCTACACAACTTATGTGCGCATCCGTGATTGACGCTGCCAAGGACAAGACCGTATGACGCTGACCAAGGATGACGACACACCGCTGGAGCGGGCCTACGTACACCACGAAGCACGCAAGCGCGCAGCGCGAGCCCTGATGCTACAGGAACGCCAGGTCACTCCGATTATGACTGCGCAGCAATACAAGGACCAAGAACGGTGCTTCCTGACTCCTGACCAGGCCCGCTACGAAATCAAACCGAACGTCGTGTACAAGGATGGGAAGCAGATAAAGTTCCTTCTGCTCCCGAAAGCGATCTCCGCAACCGCTTGGCTCAAGGCTCACGAAGCCGCTATGAAGGCAAAACTCCAAAAGAATAGCCGCCGCGCCGCCAATGCCCAGGTGCACGGTCGGAAACTCACGATTGGGTGGATAGACATGGAATTGCCAAACTATAGCAACATGCGGACCGCGCCAACGCTGGAAAAGCCGGAACTCGTCGCCGCGCTTTGGCCGCTGTTGCACGACATGGATACTGCGATGGACCAGAACATCCCTCTGTATCACGATTTCGCCTGGAATTGCGCCATGAACGCGATACGACCGGAGGACGAACGCGACGACCTGAGCCGCGTCAAGAATACCCCCCTGTATCAAGAGTATCTCCGGGTCAAGGCTACAGAGACGCCTTGGCCGCCGCTAGAATCGCTAAGTGACGAGGAGATCAACAAAGAAGCAGCGAGCCACGCCCAGGACCCATACGAAATTGTGGAGCATCTAGACCCGTGGGACCGGACCTACACAATCCGTGGTACCGTATTCTCCACTGTGGAGTTTAACCACAACATAATTTTCAAGAGTCACGAGGACGGCAATAATGTGAAAGGCACCTGTGTCTGTATCGCAACGCTTGGCTCGTTCGCGGGTGGAAGATTAGTATTCCCCAGGTATGGATATACCGCCAAGCTAGAGAATCGTGATCTGTTGGTCTGCGACAACAATTACGAGCAGCACGGGAACCTTGGCCCGATTGTGGGTGACAGATTCAGCGTAGTTGCTTTCCTGCATAACTCCGTGATAGGTAGAGCGCCTGTTACAGAGTGAGGACTGAAGCTCAGTATTCCTCGGGAAGAAGAATGCAAGTGGACGACCTATCGGCTTCCGTTATGATCCAGAACCGCGTGCCGTTGTTCATCCGATAGCTGGACAGAATCCGCCAGCCGTGCTCCCGCGATAATTCGTTCTCTTTTCTGTCGTCTGCGTCTACATCACCCCAATCCCCAGCGATATGCCGGGTTAGGTAGGCCAAAGGATCGTCACCCGATGCCCTGAACGCTTCCAGAGCACCGGGTGTGGCGACGATCTGACCGGGCTCGAACTTGATCCCTGACACGGCTACGCTCCCGCGAGAGGCACCGTCGGGGTTTGCTTGGTGGTACGGGCTGGTTTAGCCGCTGCGGGACGCGAGACGGCCTTCTCGGCCAGCGCAGCCTGAAACTTCTCGGCTGGTACGCCCGCTGCCGCTCTCTGCTCCCAATTCATTTTTGGCCCACGTTCACCGTAGACCAGGATGAACTGCTCCTTGGTCGGGCGTCCGGCGACTTTGAACAGCCGGATACCTTCAGAGCGAGCAGAACCAATTTCGCTCGTGGTCATCGGTTGCTGCTTAGGAGCGGCAGGCTTCGACGCCTGGGCCTTTACCTTGTCATTCACCCTGGCGGCGGCCCGCATCTTTCGGCTAGCGGTCTTGCGGGTTGCTCCTGCGGTTTTCTTACTGCGACTGGTTTCGGATTTGTCCTTCCTTGTCCGAGTTTTCTTTTTCGCCATTGCTTCTCTCCACGCACCTAGGCTGGTGCTGGGGTCGAACCATACCGCGTCTCTCCGAGAAGTAAAGTGGAAAACTATCGTTGCACGATACGGGGATGTAACAGCGAAGTGCACTCGGACAGCACTTTCTCGCTAACCAAATTGTCGAACTAACTGCCGAAACCAGTATCAGTACGCTGGAGCACGA
>PLWX01000048.1 GCA_003151155.1 Acidobacteriaceae bacterium | reverse complement strand
AGCGCCTCAAGGCGATCATGAAGGAACTGACCGACAACCCGAACATCATCGTCTTCATCGACGAGCTGCACACGCTGGTCGGCGCCGGAGCGGCCGAAGGCGCCATCGACGCTTCGAACATGCTGAAGCCCGCACTCGCTCGCGGTGAGCTGCGCGCCGTCGGCGCCACCACGCTCAACGAGTACCGCAAGTACATTGAGAAAGATGCGGCCCTGGAGCGTCGATTCCAGATTGTGTTCGTCGGTCAGCCGACCGTCGAAGACACGATTGCGATATTACGTGGCTTGAAAGAGAAGTACGAAGTCCATCACGGCGTGCGAATCAAGGATTCGGCCATTGTTGCGGCAGCGACGCTTTCCCATCGCTACATCACCGATCGCTTCCTGCCCGACAAAGCAATCGATCTGATCGACGAAGCTGCAGCCTCGTTACGGATCCAGATCGATTCGCTGCCGACGGAGGTTGATCAGCTTGAGCGCCGCATCACTCAGCTCGAGATCGAACGCCAGGCCCTCAAGCGCGAAGAGGACACCAACTCGCGCGAGCGCTTGGCGAACATCGAGAAAGAGCTCGCCGAATTGCGCGAACGTTCGAACGCATTGAAGGCGCGCTGGAAGGAAGAGAAGCAGAGCATCAGCCGCATTCGCGAACTGAAAGAGAAGATCGAGCAGCTGAAACTGCATGCTCAAACTGCCAGTAATCAGGGCAATTACGAAAAAGCTGCTCAGCTGCAATACGGCGAGCTTCCGAAGTTGCATGCCGAACTCGAGAAACTCAGCGCGCAAAGCGATGACAAGACCGCGCCACGCATGTTGAAAGAAGAGGTAGACGAAGAAGACGTCGCGAAGATCGTCTCCAAGTGGACGGGCATTCCGGTCTCGAAGATGCTCGAAGGCGAAGTCAAGAAACTGGTCGAAATCGAGGATCGCCTGCAGCAGCGCGTCGTCGGGCAGGACATTGCAATCGAGCACATCGCGAATGCTATACGCCGATCGCGGGCGGGGCTCAGTGATCCGCATCGTCCGATCGGCAGCTTTATCTTCCTTGGCCCTACGGGCGTCGGGAAAACGGAACTAGCACGTGCGCTGGCAGGATTTCTGTTCGACGACGAACACGCCATGGTGCGCATCGACATGTCGGAGTACATGGAGAAGCATGCCGTATCGCGGTTGATCGGCGCGCCTCCGGGATACGTCGGTTATGAAGAGGGAGGCCAGTTGACGGAGGCGATCCGCCGCCGTCCGTATGCGGTGGTGCTCTTCGACGAAATCGAAAAAGCGCATCCCGACGTCTTCAACGTCTTCCTGCAGATCATGGATGACGGACAACTGACGGATGGCAAGGGTCGTCGTGTGGATTTCAAGAACACGATTCTGATCATGACCTCGAACCTCGGTGCCATGTACTTGACGGCAGACAGCATGAAGACGCCAGAGGCTTATGCACAAGCCAGCAAGCAGGTGATGGAGACTTTGCGTCAGCAGTTCAAGCCGGAGTTCTTGAACCGGGTGGATGACGTCGTGCTCTTCAATCCTCTCGGGAAGGCGGAGCTTTCGAAGATCGTGGAACTGCAACTGGAGAACGTAAGACGCCTATTGGCGGATCGCCGTATCAGTCTCGAACTAAGCGATGCCGCGAAGGGCATCATCTTCACTGAAGGTTACGATCCGGCATATGGTGCGCGTCCGTTGAAGCGCGCGATCCAGAAGCTGATCCAGGATCCTTTAGCGTTAAAGATCCTCGATGGAGAAATCCTGCACGGCGATCACGTAGTGGTCGGCGTGGGCGGCGATGGCAAGCTGACCTTCAAAGTCAGCTCGCGCGCTTCACAACCCGAGCCTACAAAAACGAAGTAAGAAACAGGAGGCCCCGTCCTTCATCGCAAAGTCGCGATGGGCGGGGCTTTCTTACGTCGCGTCTTGAAACCACTCTCCCTCGCGCCACAAATAGCTGGCGATCGCGACCCTCACAAGTATCTGCGCTCCGTCTAAACTCATTGCCAGGTAGCGTTCATCCATCACCGCACTTGAGATGTGCGGCACCAACAGAATTACGCCACCAGCACACACGACGATCAGCACCCGTCGTCCCCAGTTGTTAGCGCGTACCAATCCCCACGCACTGGCTCCCAACGCGAGAGCGTAAAGAAAATAAGGAACAGGTCCCATCGTTTCCAATCCGCTGCCTAGAAGTTGCGAGCCGATGCGAATCGACATCAGTCCTGCGAAGGAAAGTCCTCCACAAACAAAAAGCGCGAGTGCATACGCGAATGCGAGGATCGCAATCGGAACAATCAACGCGGGCGGATCATGCTTTTCTGTCGAGAGGAGTTGCTGGGTCATACATTGTCCACGTTGCTGCAAGGTTGCTCGGGAATTGCGTAGCGCGCAACCACTCGTGTGTGAATTGAATCACACTTAAACATAGTACGAAGAATCCAGGAGGCTAGATTCGCATGGCAGCAACTAAGAAATCGACACGTGGTGGTTCGACCAGTGCCAAGAAGTCGGCGAAGAGAACTTCGGCCAAGAAGAAATCCTCGGGACGCAAATACAGTCCGAAGGCCGGCAAGTCAGTTGAGCGCGAGATGAAAGCAATGAAGAGCGGCAAGTTGAAAAGCGGCCGCAGCGGCAAGAAAGTGAAGAGTCGCAAACAGGCGATTGCCATCGGCCTGTCGGAAGCACGCCGTTCGGGCGCGAAGGTTCCACGAAAAAAGAGCGCCGCATAATCTCCGTCAAGGGAGAGTAGAAAAGGCACCGGTTCAGGCCGGTGTTTTTCATTTATACGAAAGGATTCTCATGCTGAAAGCTGCCATCTTCGATATCGACGGGACCCTCATCGACGCGGTCGATTTCGACGCGGAAGCGTGGCAACGCGCCTTCCATCATTTTGGCTACATCGATATCCAATTCGATGAAGTACGTTCGCAGATCGGGAAGGGAGGCGACCAGTTGCTCCCAGTTTTTCTCTCGAAGGAGGAGATCGAGAGAATCGGAAAGCAGCTCGAAGAATATCGCTCAGATCTTTTCCGCCGCGAATATCTGCATCGCATCCGGCCATTTCCTAAAGTTCGAGAGCTGTTCATGCGTTTGAAGAAAGATGGCTACCAATTGGCGCTCGCCTCGTCTTCGAACGAACAGGATCTCGAGGAGTACAAGAATATCGCCAACATCGCAGATCTTCTCGAAGCGCAGACCTCTTCCGACGATGCCGAGAAATCCAAGCCGGCCCCCGACATTTTTGAAGCCGCGCTGCAGAATCTTGGCAAGCTGAAACCGGAGGAAGCTGTCGTCATCGGCGATACGCCCTATGACGCCCAGGGCGCTAGCAAGTCAGGCATTCGGGAAATTATTGGTGTGTTGTGCGGAGGCTTTGCCGAAGCGGATCTTCGCCAAGGCGGTTGCCGCGAGATCTTTCGCGATCCCGCGGACTTGCTCGAGCACTACGAGCGATCGCCATTCGCCCAGACACGAAAAGCGGCGTAAGACTACTGCTTATCGCTCTTCTTTTCCGTGGAGGTGTTTTTCGATTCCGGCGCAGCGCTTTTCGCCGCATCGCCGGATGGTGCGCTGCTCTCCGACTTACTGTCGGACCCTGAGTTCGTGGAACTGTCGGTTGACGAGGCGCTCTCTCCTGACGAACTCTTCGCCGCGCCACTGCCGCTCTTTTTCGCGTAGTCGGTCACATACCAGCCCGAGCCTTTGAACTGCACCGCGGGGGCGCTTACCATCTGTTCTACTTCGCCGCCGCACTTCGGACATACCTTGATCGGCTCATCCGAGAATTTCATGATCTTCTCAAACCGATGGCCGCACTTCTTGCATTCGTACTCGTAAAGAGGCACAGGACTCCCATTCCTCAACGGAACATGATCTGTCTTTGATTCTAGAGTCGCGCGAAAAGGCGCGTCAAACTTTGTGCGATGGATGTATCCTGCGTTTTGATGTCCGAAGCCACCACAACGCGCGGCACGCTATACCTCGTTGGCACACCCATCGGAAATCTGGAAGACATCACTTTTCGCGCCGTTCGCACCCTGAAAGAAGTCCAGTTGATCGCCTGCGAAGACACCCGTCAGACGCAGAAGCTCCTCAATCATTACGGCATCGACACGGCGACCACCAGCTACCATGAGCACAACGAACTTACGCGCTCCGCCGAACTGGTCATGCAACTGGAGCAAGGAAAAAATATCGCTCTGGTGAGTGACGCTGGCATGCCCGGCGTCTCCGACCCTGGATTTCGTCTCGTCACTCTCGCCATCCGACACCACATCGCGGTGGTTCCCATCCCGGGCGCCTCAGCCTTCCTCAGTGCGCTGGTAGCCAGCGGCTTGCCCACCGACGCATTTCGCTTCCTCGGATTTCTTCCCAGCAAAGAAGGCCAACGGGCAAAAGCCTTGGAAAACTTCCGCAACTCCACGCGTACCTTAATCTTCTACGAAGCTCCCACCCGCGTAACCGATTCCGTCGAAGAGATCGTCCAGGTACTCGGTCCCGAGCGGCCGGTCGTCATTGCGCGTGAAGTCACCAAGCTGCATGAAGAATTCATCCGCGGCACGGCTACCGAAGTCTTGGGTCAACTCAAGAGTCGCCAGGAAGTCAAAGGCGAGATCACGCTCTTAATCGGTCGGGCGCCCGAACATCAGCGCGGAGACTCGGTGTTCAACGCCCACACCGTCCGCACGCGTGTCCGCGAGTTAATGAAAGCGGAGAGTCTCGACGAGCGTGACGCCTTGAAACGCGTTGCCAAAGAGATGGGTGTCAGTAAAAGTGACGCTTATCGCGAGATGCAGAAGACAAAGCACTGAGCTACGTTCCTGACGAGTGATCGTGCACGATCTTCCATCCGTCCTGCGGGAACTTCCGCAACACCAGCGTAAACATGCCCTGTAAATCTTTGCCGTCCGGCATTTTGAGGTGCCACTTGCCCCGTACAAACGTTGCCTTGGCTCCAAGCATTTCAATCCGGAGGTCCTGGAAGTCGAGTTTGCCCATTGCACGGCCTTCGCCTTGGTAACGCTTCTTGTACCGCTCGAGTGTCTCTTGCCATCCGTGCGTCTCGTTGTCGTTGGAGAAAAACGTCAGCTCCGGCGAATGCCAATAGCCCGCCATAAACCCTTCCAGTTCGCCATGGTTCCACGCCGTCACTTGTGCGTTCAGCATTTTCAGAATTGCCGTGCGCTCCTGGCCAGAGCCGCTGGCGGATTCCCGTGTATCCGCAAGCGCGGATGGGGCCCCGATAAAGCCCAGCACAATCACAACCGCAAGCCACGCTTTGCCTGGAAGTATCATTCCCGACTCTCCCAAAGGTACCCAAATGTTGGCACCGGAGGTACAGTATCACGGTGACATTCGATACATTGACCTTCGGCGAGAGTTGCTGTACGTTGAACCTTCTTCTCACCGCGAGATAGGAATCATGCGCCTTTCGGCCCTATCCCTGCGGCTGGGAGCTTGTGCCGGGTCAACCAATCCCAAAACGGGTTTGTTACTGTCGGCCTTGCCGCAGAGGGGATGAATTTCCCTGACGCGGCAGTCGGAGCTAGGTTCCGCTCGTTTGCGGCGAAAGAGATATGCCAACGGAGACCATAGGCCGTTACGAGGTAGGAAACATCATCGGACGCGGCGCCATGGCCGTGGTCTACCGTGCAGTCGATCCCACGATTGGCCGAACCGTCGCCCTCAAAACCATGCGCTTCGACGTGCATGGCATCGAGCGTAACGAAGTCCTTTCCCGTTTTCGTAACGAAGCCCGTGCAGCCGGCAAGCTTCTCCATCCCAACCTGGTCACCATTTACGACGCTGGTGAGCAGGAAGGCACGTTCTACATCGCCATGGAGTGCGTGGATGGCCACACGCTGCAGGCATTGCTCGCCGAGCAGCGGTTCCTCACTCTTGATCGCACCATCGATGTCATGAGTCAGATCTGTTCCGGCCTCGACTATGCCCACGCCGCCGGCGTAGTTCATCGTGACATCAAACCGGCGAACATCATGATCACCCGCAGCGACGTGGTCAAAATCATGGATTTCGGGATCGCGAAGGCCGGTACGCAACTCACCACCGGCGGAGCCGTGCTCGGCACTCCGAATTACATTTCGCCCGAAATGGTCAAAGGCGATGCCGTTGACGGTCGCTCCGACCTATTCAGCGCTGCTGTCATTCTTCACGAAATGTTGCTCGGGGAACGTCCTTTCACCGCACCGAACGTCAGCACCATCATCTACAAGATTGTGAATGAGCCGCTCTCGCCCGATCTCGAGACCCGGGTTCATCCCACGATGGCCGCAATCTTACGCAAGGCTCTCTCCAAGCATCCTTCCGATCGATTCCAAAGGGGCGCCGATCTCGTCGGAGCATTGAAGGACTACCAGGCGTTGCTCACGCAGCCGATACCCGCGCCGGTCGCGCCGGTCCCGCACAAACCCTTGAGTCGTTCACCCGATTCCTTCGGCACAGGCGGAGCGGCAGCAGCCGTTGCTCCCCGATTCGCTGAGCCAGTTCCCAAGGTGCAGAAACAGCCGCTTGCTCCTCTATACGAGGCGCCCGAGGTGTTCGGCTCCGATGTGCCAGAGGAGTTCCGTAACTTTTCGTCTGCTGCTTCTGCTGCGCCGACCGCGGAACCCAGTGCGCCACGCCCAACGGTCGCTCCCCGTATCGACCACAGTTTGCCGGTTGCTCCACTCAATCCGCCAGCTGCGTCGTTTGGACTTCCGATAGTCAGTCCGGTGGTCGCCCCGGCGCCCATGGTAAAGCCCAAGTCTGGTCTGCCGCGGATGTACGTCGTTGCCGCGATTGTCGTTGTCGTACTAATCGGAGGTGTGGCCGCGGTCCTTCGAATGAAGAGTGACCATCCAGCGCCAGTTGCGGGCTTAGCAGTCGCGGCTCCTGACCCTGTCGCGATCATACAAAGCGAGCCCGCGAAGGCTCCAGAAGAAACCTCCAGGATCGAGACCGCAGCGCAAGCTCAGCTCGCTGCGGATCAAAAGTCTGACGCTTTAGCGGCGCGAAGGAAAAACGCTAAGCTGCAACCTCCGCCAGTTTCGTTGGCGCCCGAGCCGGTTGCCTCTGCGCCGGTCATCACCACCGCTGACCTCGAAATCTCCTCCGTGCCGGAGGGTGCCACCGTCCAGTTGGATGGACAGAGTCGTAGCGAAAAGACGCCATTCACGGTTTCTACGCTCCAACCAGGTGCGCATACTTTGATCTTCACCAAGCCCGGCTACATGCCTATGGCGCGCAGCGTTGATCTAACTGCTGCGAGTAATGCTTCGGTCGCAGTAAACCTGGTTCTCTCTCCGACGGCCATCGCATTCGAAAGCACGCCCCCTGGCGCCGTGATCTTTGTTGACGAAGAGCCTACTGGCCAAATTACTCCCGCTACCGTCAAGCTCTCGCCCGGTACCCATGAGATCAGCCTCGCAAAAACAGGTTTTGACGAAGCCACCGGTTCGGTTCGATTGAACGAAGGAGATACTCAGCACTTCAACGCGGTGCTGCAGCCCGGCAACCGCGGTTTGCGCACCCACAGTCTTTTCGCCGGTTCAAAAGACAAGGCGATGATTGTCGTTCGCTCGCGGCCGCGCGGAGCTCGTATCACACTAGAAGACAGCAGCACAGATGCCGTTACTCCGGCACGGCTCATCGTTCACAATGGGAAGGCCCGCCTGACTGTGGAGAAAGACGGCTATAAGCCCTTTCACCGTGAGTTACAGGTGAACAAAGGCGATGTGATCGTCGTCGACGCGATTCTCGAACCGAAAAACTAAATAACTAAACCTACGTTTGCTGTTCACTTCTCCAACGCTTCTGCTGCTTTCTCCGCTTCTCGGCTTTTCGTGAATTTCATGTTCTTCTTGTAGACAGTCTCACAGGTTCGGATCACCAGCGCTGCGTCTACTTTCGCCATCGCCCCCGGGGCATCTCCGACTGCCATGTCGCAATACTTCACCGCATCGTCGCCTGCGCCCATCTCCTGGTTCAGCGATCCCAACATGAACAAATTGAGCACACGATGCTTTTTGTAATTGTCGATCATCGCCGCTGACGCTTTCGGATCTTGCAAATGTGCGTCGTAAATCTCCACTGCCTTCAAGAGGATCGGCTCCGCTTTGCCGAACTGGTTCTCCGCCATGTAGAGTTGCCCAAGATTTCCCAGGGCATCGGCGATCTCCGGCGCGTCAGCATCGCGATGGCTCTGTTGTACCTGCAACGACTCCAGCAGATAAGGCTCCCCCGCTGCATAATTCTTTTGCCGGTATTCCACCGCTCCCAGGCGCGCCAGCGCATTCGCCAATTCCTGCCAATTCGCTTGGCCTAGTTTCGCCGCCTCGTCACATGCGATTTCGAACTGCAGTTTCGCGGTGACATAATCCTGTTTTGCGAGAGCCGACTCTCCAGCGTTCCACGCCGGCCAATAGGTCTGCAGAAAATGTGTCTCCATCTGACGTTCGGCTTGCGAAGCAAACAGCGAATAGCGAACCGTGATCCGCGTGTTCGCACGCGCACGCACTACATCCGCATAGAAAGGGCGGAAAATCCACTGTTTTACGAATTGCAGGGCCGCGGGAGCGAGCAGCGGATGCCCGGACACTAACTTCAATGACTCTACGTTGCCCGATGGGTCAATTGTTACGTCGAGTACGACATCGCCTTCGATCTTGGCGGTTGCTGCCTGCGGCGGATAGGGCTGTGCAGGACGTGTCAAGACGTGCGACAGCGCTTCGCTCTCCGAAACTGTGATCGTCGTAGACGAGTTGGCAGTTCCTCGCGCCGCCTTCCCAAATCCGGTGGACGACGTCGGCGCACTTGGCGCATCCGGCAGATTCTGTGCGAGGGCGCTCGCAACCGAAAGGACGACAAGGGCAAGCGTGGCTCGGCTCCTCATTCGACATACCGTGGAACAGGCCGACCGCGTTCACCGCGTTCCACGTAGGCAAACGGATGTTCGTGGTCATGCGTGAATGCCACCAGCCACTTTTCAGGGATCGCCGATGCGTAAAACCTTTTACGATTGTCGATGCATGTGATCGGATCGAGGTCGTAGCCCATCACCCATATCGGATCGAGATGCGCTGTCGTCGGGATTAAGTCGCTGACGTAGCAGGCAGTCTTGCCCTGGCTCTCCACGATCACCGCCTGCATGTGGTGGGTGTGGCCTGGAAATAACTTCACCCGAACCCCCGGTGCAATCTCGGCGTCTCCCTTTAACAGTTTCATTTGTCCACTTTGGAGCAGTGGATTGTAGTTGTCCGTGAGGTAGCTCACCGCGTCGCGCTCATGCTGTTCCTGCGCGTGTTCCCATTCGCCCTCTTGTGCGTAGTAGGTTGCGCGGGGGAAGGTCGAGACGGCGCGGCCATCCTTGTAGTAAGTATTCCATCCACAATGATCGAAGTGCAGATGCGTATTGATGACGATATCGATTTCATCTGGAGATAGTTTCATAGTTTCGAAACTGTGCAACAATAATGCCTGGTTGCCGTAAATCTTCTGGCGTTTCTCGTCCAGCTTCGGTCCGATCCCGGTCTCCACCAGGATGTTCTTCCCACCCCCGCGGATGAGAAGCGAATTCAGCCCCAGGGTGATCCGATTGAATTCGTCGGCCGGCTTCCGCTTACCCCACATTGGCTTCGGAATTACACCAAACATTGCTCCGCCGTCGAGCCAGTAGGTCCCGTCGCTGAAGACAGTGAGTTCGAAGTCGCCCAAGTTCACGCTTTGAAGTTTGGAATTCGTTGCTGTATCCATAAATAACTGAATATAAATAAGTTAGTCACGCAGACGCGTCGTGTCGCCGAATCCTTACCGCTTCTGAAGCATTTCGACAACCCGGTCAAAATCCTCAAGGGATTTGTATTCCAGAACGATCTTGCCTTTGCCTTTACGGTCTTCAATCCTGACCCGTATTCCTAGGGATCGCTCCATCTCGCGCTCTACCTCGCGGACGTTCGGATCGATCTGGCGCTCCGCGACCTCTTTCTTCTCCGGCGGGTTCAGTAGGTTGGCGACTGCACCTTCCGTCTGCCTGACCGACATGGACAGGGTGACCACACGCTGTGCCAAGCGACTCATGGTTTCAGGAGAATCCAGCGGCATGAGCGCCTTGGCGTGGCCGAACGATAATTTGTCGTTCTCGACCATTTTCTGGATCTCATGCGGCAATTTGAGCAAGCGCATAAAGTTGGCGACCGAAGACCTCTCCTTGCCGGTTCGCTGTGCCATTTGCTCTTGGGTCAGACTGAATTCCTGCGAGAGCCGCTCGTATGCGCGTGCCTGCTCGATCGGGTTCAGGTCCTCGCGCTGCAGGTTCTCGATAATCGTCATCTCCATGGCTTGTTCATTGGAGACTTGGCGGACGATCGCTGGTACGGTCGTCTTGCCTGCGATCTGCGAGGCGCGCCACCGCCTTTCACCCGTTATGAGCTGAAAGCGTCCGTTATTCGAACGGACCGTTACGGGCTGCAACACCCCGGAAACCTTGATGGATGAAGCCAGTTCATTCAACGCAGCCTCATTCCAATGAGTGCGCGTTTGGTACGGGTTCTGATCGATTTGGTCGATGGGCAGCTCGCGTACGAGGTCTCCCGTCGGTTGCACGGGCGCGGGAGCAGCAGCGGCGGTAGCCGTGGCCCGAGCGGCCGGCAACAGACTATCGAGGCCGCGGCCGAGAACTTTTCGTTTATCAGTCATAGAGTGCATCCGATTGTCTGGGAATTACTGCGTGTCACCGTGTGCCTGCAAAATCTCTTCCGGCGTCGAATGTTTTGCTTTCCCACGGTGTTTCTTGACGATTTCTTCTGCCAGCTTGATGTAGCTCTCCGCGCCTCTGGATCGCGGGTCGTAAAGCAGGGCTGGCTTGCCGTAGCTGGGGGCCTCAGCCAACCGTACATTACGCGGGATCGATGTATCACACAGGCGCTCGCCGAAATAGCCTTTAAGCTCACTTGCGACCGACTGCGCAAGGTTGGTGCGTTCGTCGTACATCGTGAGCACAACCCCTTCTACCGCCAACTCTGGGTTATAGGTCTGCCGGATGCGCTCAATTGTATCGAGCAATTCGCTGACGCCTTCCAAGGCGAAGTATTCAGCTTGCATAGGCACAAGGACGGAATCGGCCGCCACCAGGGAATTGAGGGTCAGAAGATCGAGAGCTGGCGGACAATCGATGATGATGAATTCGTAGTTGTCTTTGAGAATGGCGATAGCATCTCGAAGCCTGTACTCCCGGCGATCCAGTGCAACCAGCTCGATGTTCGCTCCGATAAGATTTTTACTGGCAGGGATAAGCTGGAGATCGTCCAGTTCTGTCTGCTGCAGGATCTCGCTACCAGCCGCCATCCCCATCAGGAGTTCGTAAGTGCTGAGGCGGTTCGGGTCTTTACCGAACCCAAGCCCGCTGGATGCGTTCGACTGGGCGTCGCAATCGATCAGGAGGGTAGCCACTCCGGCTGCTGCCAGGGAAGCGGCCAAGTTGATGGATGTCGTGGTTTTTCCGACCCCACCTTTCTGATTGGCAACGGCGATGACCTTTCCCATATGCCTCGATGCGCGAAACTAACGCGCTTTGGAATTTAGCTCAAAGCGAGAGTATCGGACGGAGTGAATCGGTGCAACGCCCTGTCTCTGTGCAACCTGTGCAAAACAAGGTTGTTCCACGTGGGACAGGCACCCTTCGTGTTCCACGTGGAACATCTTTGAATAGGCACTTAGGTGCTATTAGGCGATGCCAGCACCTGGTCATTTCCGCGATGCAATCCACAGCAGTCGCTGGGAGGAATCAGGAAAGTAAACATTCGCGTGAACTGTCCATTCCGCGCCAATAACCCCCTTGATTGCTTTGGCTTGCGAAGATCCAAGAAGCGCCGCAAGCCTTCCGCGGCTGCCAACCAATCCTGCAGAAACCGGCAGAATTGCCTCAAAATGCTCAACTGCACGAAATGTCACCACGTCGAACCGTTCCACGCATTTCTCCGCCCGTGTCGCGACCACCGTCACGTTCGCCAAGCCAAGGCCCCGCACCACCTCTTTTAGGAACACTGACTTCTTGCCATGCGCCTCGATCAGTGTCGCTCGCACCTGGGGTCGCGCAATCGCGATCGGCAATCCGGGAAAGCCCGCGCCCGATCCAACGTCCCCCAGCGTAGCGACGGAGTCCGCCAGCGGAAACAGATGGCGCGCCGTGAACAGCGATTCGCCGAAATGTCGTGTCACGATCTGTTCCGGCTCGCGTACCGACGTCAGGTTCATGCGCGCATTCCACTTCAGCAGCAGATCGATGTATTTGGACAACTGACCCAGTTGCGCGGGTGTCAGTCCCTCGGATCCGAGGTAGGGCGCGAGCAGCGCGGCGATGCGTGCGGTCTCCATGCGGGCTGTGGGCATTTTCGTTCCCCGCCGTCCGCGTGTCAAAATAGACAAACCGAATTTTGGGGAATTGAGGGAACCAACGATGGCCGAGAAAGTTACCGCTAAGTGCGTCACCGCGTCCGGATTTCCGCTGCAGATCGAACTCGAGTGGCCGTTTCACCCCTCCAACTCCGGCTCGGATTGGTATGTGCTCCATGGAACCGCGCGCCTCGAGGACGGGGGACCGCTGCACGCCGATATCGCCGTGCACCTCACGGCAAGTATCCGTGAAATCCTGCCCTCGACCGACAGCCAGGAAGCATTGATGGCCACGATTAACACAGTTCGTAAATCTGTTGACGACAAGCAACTCGAGCTGCTGAAGTCCGGGAAGCGTCAACCCTGCCCGCTTTCCAGCCGCCAATACAGCATCCGGAACAAACACTGGTGGTTCCTGGAAGCGAACGATGAAGAATTAAAAGCTTTCGTGAAGCGCAAGGTCTTCTGGTTGGGTGTAGTGAACGGTAGCGGCTCAGTCGAAGTATCCGACAAGGTGGACCAGGCCTACCTCGGCGCCAAAGACAAGAACATTGCCTATCGCATGCGCGAAGCTGCAAAAGCCCTGGCGGGTGAAGGATACCTGGCACTGGATGCGGCTGCCGAAAATGCTTCGGCCACCGAGAAGTTGCGCGGAGAACAGGCCAAGATGATCGCGGAGAAAGACGCGGCGCTCGAAGCCTTGATGGCCAAGTATGCCTACGAAAGCGCGGGGAATCGTGGTTAATACGTTTCGCAACGTGTAACCATGACGGCATCTCCGGCATGGTTTTGAACGAGCTACGCGCCTGGGCGGTTGTCTCGGATGCTGGAAGCTCGACGAACATGCTGCAGGCCGTCTCGCCGCATAAGTCCCAACAACCCTAGTAAACCAAGTAACCCCAGCCAGCCAACGTGGAAGCGCGAGCCCGCGGCCGAACCCACCGCGTCGCGGTCGTTGGCGATTGCTGCATTCGCGGAACGCTGTGAATCAGCCGCCGCTTCGTTCGGCTGGCGCGACGGCGCGGTCACCGTGGATCCGTTTGCGTCACTCGTGCCGCTCGGACTCTGCGCGCGCAGCGGACCCAATGCGATGAGAGCGGCACACGCAAGTACAAAGAGAAAATGAAGGAATTTAGAATTCATGCCCTGTAACTCTCTTCGGTGAGATGCTGCAACCGGTCGCGAATCACCTGTCGCATGACGATTGAACGGTAAAGAAGCGTCCGAGCCACTCCAACAGCGTTGCCCGCTCCGATTAGATGATTTGTCCGGGCAGCTACTTGCGATTCCGACCAACCCGAAAGGATTAAGGTGACTCCAATCAAGTTGTGCTTCAATGCACGCGAATTTCTGTTTTCGGCAGGAGTTCCTGGGAGGGATAAGCAAATGAAGAAGAAATTTCTGGTAACCGGACTGGCATCATTGATGTTGATGGCGGGTGTCGCCATCGCGCAGGACAACACGGGCGAGACCAAGGATCAAGCTAAGACCGAGCGAGTGCACGGTAAAGAGAGTTCCGGCCAAGTAGAAGATCGCTTGGCGAAGGCGCAGGACGTCCTCGATCACCTCACTGACCCGTCGAAAGACTCGATGATCCCTGACAAGATCCTCAAAGACGCGCGTTGCGTCATGATCGTTCCTTCCATGGTGAAGGGTGGATTTGTGTTCGGCGCCGAGCATGGCCGCGGCGTAGCCACTTGCCGTGTGAACGGCCGCTGGAGCGCACCCGCTTTCTTTGCTGCCACCGGTGGAACCTGGGGCGCGCAGATCGGTGTTGAAGGAATCGACCTCGTAATGGTCTTCCGCAACCAGGCCGGTGCCGACAAGCTGATGGATGCCAACTTCAAGATTGGTGGAGATGTGAGCGCTGCCGCCGGTCCGATCGGCCGCGACGCCTCTGCCTCGACCGACATCAAGGCCAACACCGCGATCCTCACCTATTCGCGCGCCAAGGGTGCCTTTGCAGGCGCGACTTTGGATGGTGTTTCGATCCGTCCTGACAAGGATTCGACGATCGCGTTCTACGGACACGACGTGGATTTCCGCGATGCTCTGACAGGCAAGGTTGAGCCTCCTGCCGGCGCACGTACCTTCCTAAGCGGAATCCGCAAGGATTTCCGTGATGTGCAGGAAAACAACGCTGCTGCTCACTAGACCGGACTGTACACAAAAAATGCGAGACCCTCGGGTCTCGCATTTTTATTGCGTTATTGCGTTAAAGACGCCAACTAGCCGGACATCGCTGCAGGATTGGAAAGCAGGTCGTTGTTGGGGGAAGCCACTCCGGCTTCGTGCACTGCGGGAATCTTGCCGCTGAGCAGCGAATCGAAGAAATGATCGACGGCTTCCAGGATGCTCTCGCGGCGCTTGGCTTCGTACACAGCTTTGCGCAAAATCCCGCCACCCGGCACACCGTGCGTGAACCATGAAGCGAATTGCTTCATCTTGCCCTCGGCACCCTGGGTATCGTTCTCGATCAGCATGCTGAAATACAAGCGGATCATGTCGTAGCGGTCCTGGTCCGTAGGCAGGTCGTAACGACCCGTGGCGGTGTATTGCTCAATCTGGCGGAAGATCCACGGATTCGAAGCCGCACTTCGTCCGATCATCACCGCATCGCAACCGGTGTACGCCACCATGGCTGCTGCATCTTCCGGCGTTCGGATATCGCCGTTGCCGATAACCGGAATCTTGACCGTTTGCTTCAGATCGGCGATCCAGTCCCAGTTCGCCTGTCCGCTGTAGCCTTGCTCGCGCGTGCGGGCATGCATGGCCACCGCGTTCAGCCCGCTCTCTTCGGCGAGTTTCGCCAGCTGCAGGAAGACCAATTCCTTCTCATTCCATCCCGCCCTGAACTTAACCGTGAACGGGATCGTCACGGCTGTGCGAACCGCCTCGAAAATTACTTTGATCTGCGGCAGATCACGAAGCAGGCCTGATCCGCCATTACACTTCACGACCCGCTTCGACGGGCAGCCCAGGTTGAGATCAACGAGGTCGAAGCCCAGGTCCTGCACCACTTTGGCGGCATCGGACAGGGTCTCGGCGTCGCTGCCAAACAATTGCGCCGAGATCGGCCGCTCGTTGCCGTAGAACGTCAGGTAGCGGCGGGCCTTGGCCTCGCGCATACGGGCCAGGCCGTCCGCCGATGTGAACTCCGTCATCATCAACCCGCAGCCACCCAAATTACGGATGAACCGTCGAAATACGGTATCGGTGACGCCCGCCATCGGGGCCAGGACGGTAGCCGGCGTGATCGCCACCCCGCCGATCTGGAAGCGCGCGGGTACCCGGACGCCCTCGGGCGCTCGGTACTGGATCGGGTTGTCGAAGCCTTTTCTCACGGTCTCTTGTTATTCTAGAAGGAATTCATGCTTAATCGAAATCATTCCTGAGTGGAGGAACAATGCGACGAGTGTTACGTGATTGGTATGTAGGCGCCGTTTTACTGGGGCTGGTGCTCTACAGTTTTGTCGGTGCGGTGGTCAAAATGATCGAAAATCCAGTGCTCATGTGGATCCAGCGCTCCGTGCAGCACAGCGCCTTGAGTGCGGGTCAGCCCTTGTACAACAAGGGAGCCCTCCTTGCCGAGCTGGTTGACGCCCTGATCTTCCTCCTGGTGGCGTTCCTGCTCGGGAGCTGGATCTACCGGGGAGACCGGACGGTTGAAACCCCGGCGAAGCAGTAGCCTGGAAAGAGAAAGCCTCCGCCGCAGCGGAGGCCTCTCCACTTCTTAAAATCTACTTCTTTTCCGCTGGGGCTTCGTTCTTGGAGTACTTGCGGCGGAAGCGCTCGATGCGGCCTGCCGTATCCAGAAGCTTTTGCTTGCCGGTAAAGAACGGGTGGCAGGCAGAGCAGATTTCCACGTGGATGTCGCCCTTGTGGGTCGAACGGGTCGGGAAGCTGTTTCCGCATGCGCATTGAACGCGAATTTCGTCGTACGCTGGATGAGTTGCTGCTTTCATTGCGAATTCCTGGGTGCCTGATCGGCGCGCCGTGCTCCTCTTAAAACCCGGAAAACGCACGGGTTCGTCTGGGTGCTCCGGGGTCCCCGGCCGGAGATGGCTGGGTGGAACGAACACTCCAATTCTAGCGGAATCTGCCCAGGTTCGGCAAACCCCGCTGTTTTTTGGATGCCACGGCGGAAGATTCGATTCAACTTGCGCCGTACGCTATGATCGCCTCATGGAAAAGCGCCAACTTACGCGCATCGCGAAAGCCCTATCCGACCCCAGGCGGTTCGAGATCCTACAACAGATCGCCGGCGAAGATGAGATGTCATGCTCCGCGTTGAAAGAAAACCACAAGATTTCTCCTGCCACGCTTTCGCACCACATCAAGGAGCTTGAAGCGGCAGGATTGGTCGATATCCGGCGTGAGTCGAAGTTCCTCTATGTGCAGCTGCGCCGTCCCGCGTGGAAGTCCTACCTCAAAGAACTCAAGAAGATCGGCCGCTAAAAAATCTTTCTTGCATCCTTGCCGGTTGCTTCTCATCTATTCGACAGTTCGATGATTATCGAAATATCGAAAGAAAGGCGGAGAGACATGGCAAAGCTAGGCGGCAAAGTTGCAGTGGTTACGGGAGCATCGAAAGGGATTGGCGCGAGGGATTGGCGCGGCCATCGCGAAGAGTCTCGCAGCGGAAGGCGCAAGCGTGGTGGTCAACTATTCGTCGAGTAAAGCCGGCGCGGATAAAGTTGTGAACGAGATTGTGAAAGCCGGTGGCAAAGCCATTGCGGTACAAGCCGATCTCTCAAACGCGGAGGAGGCCACGAAACTCGCCGCCGCAGCGAAAAAAGAATTCGGAAAGGTCGATATCCTCGTGAACAATGCAGGTGTTTACGACTTTCGTCCCCTGGAATCGATCGATAGCGCTCACATTCAGCGCATCTTCGATATCAACGTCTTCGGCTTGCTGCACACCACGCGAGAAGTCGTTAAGTTGATGCCCGATGGCGGTTCGGTGATCAACATCAGTTCCGTCGTAGCGAAAACGCCGCCCCCAGGGAGCGCGGTATACAGCGCAACCAAGGGGGCCGTGGACGTAATCTCTCGTGTCCTGGCGCAGGAATTGGGAGCGCGCAAGATCCGTGTGAACTCGCTCTCGCCAGGGTTCACCATCACCGAAGGCGTACAGTCCTCGGGAATTGAGGACGCCTTCACCGAGTCCACCATCCCACGCACTCCCCTAGGTCGCGTGGGACAACCGGAAGATATCGCAAAGGTCGCGTTGTTTCTTGCCTCGGACGACTCAGGATGGATCACCGGAGAAACTGTATTAGCGGGTGGCGGTGTTCGCGTCTAACCCAGCCGTTCGGCAAACCGCGGGTAACTCTCGACGAGCGCGTATTCATCGACCGTGATTTCTTCGATGAAGCCGGTGTCGAGTCCGGAATAGAGAAAGCGACGCGGCGGTTCAGCAGGATCAAGGCGCTGATAACGCTGGCGGGCGGGGACGACTTCCATTTGCGGGATCTTAACGTAAACGGCTGTCATCTCCTTCGCTTCGTTCGGCCCGAGTTTGAGTTGTTGAATCGCCAGCGTGTTGGTGAACGGTGAAACCGCCAGGTCAAGATCGAGGCAGTCCTTGAGATCGGGACGCGCCACACCATCGACTTGCCATTCGCATTGGCCCATCCGGTCGATGCGTAACTTGCGATCTTCTCCAACTTGATTTTGCGTCAACGTGAAACTCTTCGTGCGCCAGTGTTCATCAAGTTCGAAGTGATACTCGCAGGTGATCCCACCGAGTTCAACCTCAACCGACAGAACCGAATCGGCGATGTACCCGCCCGCCACCTCTTGCAATGTAAGGTGTTCGAGCCCCTGTAGACCAATGCGCCGCCAAATCCGCGTAAGAGCGAGCATTTCAATGTCCGCCGTGATACGGATGTCCCGTCAGGATGGTGTAGCCGCGATAAAGTTGCTCGACCAGCACCACCCGCGCCAATTCATGCGGCAGTGTCATCTTGCCCATCGACAGCACTTGCGTGGCGGCGCTGAGCGTTGCGTCTTCCCACCCGTCGGCCGGACCGATGGCAAAGATCACGTCTTGCGTGCCTTGATCGCGATGATAACGGAGGAAGTTGGCAAGTTCTTCGGAGCTGACCTGCTTGCCGCGCTGGTCCATCAGCACAAGAACCGAAGAGGTGCGTCCCGTACGCTCGGTCAGTTTGATCAGCGCGCTTTCATCGGCGAGTTCGATGCCTTCGGTAGCGACGTAGCGCGAGAGGCGCTTGAGGTATTCGGCAGTCAGCGTCTGGATGGCCGAGTCTTTCGTCCTACCGATCCATGCAATGCGGAGCTTCATCCGCATCCATCATAAAACATCGTTCTTCTCACCGAAGAACGCGTCACTCAATCCAGCCCGTAACGCTTACGTTTCTCCAACAGAGTCTTGCGGCTGATGCCCAATATCTCGGCGGCTTTCGACTTCTTGCCACGCGTAGCATCCAGCACTTCGGCGATGTAGTTGCGCTCGAGTTGTTCCAGGCTCATCAGGGGCCGTCCCGTCCCTTGGCGGATGAAGCTCGGTAAGTCGGCTTCCTGGATCTCCGGCCCGGTGCTCGAGACGATCACGTGTTCCACTATATTTCGCAACTGCCGCACATTCCCGGGATAGCTAAACGTCTGGAGGGCGCGACGCGTGTTATCCGACAACGCGGGTTTGCTGCGACGGTGCACTTGCGCGAACTGCGCCAAAAAATGTTCTGCCAGTGGCTGAATGTCCTCCCGGCGCTCGCGAAGCGGTGGCACCGTCAACTGGACTACGCTAAGACGGTAATAAAGATCTTCGCGGAATGAACGTCGCGCCACCGCACGCTCCAGGTCGACATTCGTCAACGCAATGATGCGGCCCCGGAACATCATCGTCCCTGCGCCGCCTACGCGTTCAAACTCCTTCTGCTCGATCACGCGCAGGAGTTTGGCCTGCATCGGCATGGTCAGCGCGGCAACTTCGTCGAGAATGAGTGTGCCGTGACCGGCAAGTTCCAGGCTTCCTCGCCTTTGCTGTGTTCCGCCGGACGCCCCGACCTTCTCCTGGCCGAACAATTCCGTTTCGATCAGTTCTGGCGCGACGCTCGTGCAGTCCATGCGCAACAGCGGCTCATCATGGTTCGGTACGAGAGCGTGTACCAGCGAGGCGATAAGATCTTTGCCGGCGCCGTTCTCTCCGCGCACCAATACCGTCGAATTTCCCTGCGCTACTTTACGAACATGATCAATCAACCTGCGCGATACAGGGGCTACGGCAACATAGCCGGATTCCGGACCACCACCGCTCCGGGTGGCAGCAACTCGCTCGAGACTTCGGTCGCTTAGCTTCGGGTACGCTTCGTGGATTTCCGGGTAGCTGTTTTGCGCGGGGACGCGGTTTTCTTCGTAGCTGTACGGGGGACGGCTTTCCGGACGGAGGCCTTCTTCGGCGCGACCGATTTCGCCGGCACTCGCGCGGCGGGCCGCTTCAGCTCGTCCAGGGAAATATGTTTGGCGGACTTCCACAACCGCTCCAAATCGTAGAACCGACGTGCGTTCTCGCTAAAGATGTGAACTACAAAATCCACGTAGTCCAGCAGGATCCACTCTGCCTGGTTGTAGCCCTCGACATGAGCAGGCTGTTGCCCGATCGAGGAGAGCTGCTGGTCTACCTCATCCGAGATGGCTTGTAGCTGTCTGGGGTTGCTACCGGTACAAATAAGAAAATAATCGGTAAACCCACTGGAGCTCTTATCAAGCTGCAAAATGGTAATGTTTTCCGCTTTTTTGGCTTGAGCGGCGGCTACCGCGAGCGCCACGGGCTTTCTGCTATCGATGCGTGTCATAAGCTCTGGAACGTACCTCGATGGAGTCTAAGCTATTGGAATTAAATACCTTACGGATCCGCATGTCTGACCCGATGAAAGTCTATTCGCTTTTAGCAGGCGGCCGAAGCTCACTCGGTTGTTTCGATCCGCTTACCAGGTGCAGTCCGCCGCGCTGTTCTTTGTGCGAGTCCTCTTCTACCGGTTCCCCCGCCTTATACAAATGCAGCTTGCGAATGTAATCCGCCACGGCCTCTCCCACTAAATCGCCCAAAGTGTCGCTTTGCTTCCCCACCGCTTGGCGAATCTTGGTGGAAGACACAGACTCCTCCACATCCTGCAGCAAATGAATAGTCGCTCCCTCGATGACGAGCGTTCCCTGCGCTTCTTTCTTAAGGAACGGACGAATCGCATCCGCCGGAGGTCGCAGTTCCTTCGGGAGAGCTCTCGCTACATCAGCCAGCGAGTGTCCCGGACGGTTGGCCACAATAAACTCGCACTCGCGCAGCAGATCCACTGGATTGCGCCATTTGGAAATGTCGGCGAAGGCGTCCATACCGAGGATGAAGAATAGACGATCCTTTTTCTTCAGCCGCTGCCGAATGCGCCGAACCGTGTCAATCGTGTAGCTGGCGTCAGCCCCTGAGCTTTGGATCACATCCGGCGACTCCAGAAGCGAAGGTACAAATCGCGCATCCCCGGCAGTCGCCAGCGCCAGCATGGTGTAACGGTGTCCAAAACTGGTGATCGGCTGTTTTTGCTTGTGCGGTGGGATATAAGCCGGCACGAAGTAGATAAAGTCGAGCGCAAATTTCTCGGCCGCCGCACGTGCTACCGCGAGATGCCCAAGGTGCACGGGGTCAAAGGTTCCACCGAAGATCGCAATGTTCATCGCGCCGACTTTCGCGAGCGGCGCGTCGGAACCTCGGGCTCAACCTCTTCGGCTGCTTTCGAGGCGTCCTCGGCGGCTTTTGTGCGGAGAGCGTCCACCCGCTTCGCCATTTCCCACTTCAATGCTTCAATCCCTTCACCGGTCACGGCAGAGATCGCAAGGAAGGCACGCTTGCTGCGTGCGGCAAACGTTTTCAGTTTCGACAGCTTCTTCGGATTGGCCACGTCGATCTTGGTGGCGATGATGATTGTCGGCTTCTTGTCGATCTCGCCGCCGAAGCTGGCCAATTCCTTCATGATGACCTTGTAATCGACCACTGGATCCGGCCGTCCGCTGGCGTCCGAGACATCGACCAGGTGCGCGATCAGTCGGGTGCGTTCCACGTGCCGCAAAAACTGCATCCCCAAACCCGCGCCTTCACTCGCGCCCTCGATCAGTCCAGGAATGTCGGCGACCACGTAGCTCTGTTCGTGCGGCATCTCGCCGACCACCACCACGCCGAGATTCGGCTGCAGAGTGGTGAACGGATAGTCGGCGATCTTCGGCCTTGCCGACGAGATGCGTGAAATCAACGTGCTCTTCCCCGCGTTCGGATACCCAACCAAGCCCACGTCCGCAAGCAATTTGAGCTCAAGTCGAAGAAACTTTTCTTCGCCGAGCTTCCCGTCTTCCGATTCCCGTGGTGCCTGGTGGACGCTGGTCGCAAACTGGGCGTTCCCGCGTCCACCCCGTCCGCCGTGCGCAATGATGATCCGATCGTCCGGGCTGGAGAAGTCGTGCAACAACTCGCCCGTCTCGTCGTCATACACCAGCGTGCCGACTGGAACTTTCAGCAGCACGTCTTCGCCTTCGCGCCCGGTCTTGTTCGCGCCTTCACCGTGGCGTCCGCGTTCGGCTTTGTATTCCGGATTGAAGCGGAAATGTACCAGCGTGTTGTGGCGTTCGCTGGATTCCATGATCACATCGCCACCACGTCCGCCGTCGCCGCCCCACGGTCCGCCGCGCGGAACGAATTTCTCACGACGGAAAGCCACGATGCCGTTCCCGCCGTTCCCGGCCTTGACGCGAATTTTAGTTTCATCAACGAACATGGATTCCGATCACTATTATTGCAAAGCAAAGGGCCTCGCGGTGGCGAGGCCCTGATGAATCGTTATCTCAGGTGGCGCTTACCCCGGGGCAAAGGCCCCCAATTGTTCCGTGCGGTCACAGCCCAGGGCTTACGCCTTTGCGGCGGCAGGAACGATGCTGACAAACCGGCCAAGTCCGCCACGGTCTTTGAATTCGATCTTGCCGTCGATCTTGGCGAAGAGCGTGTCGTCTTTGCCGCGCCCTACGTTGAGACCCGGCTTAATGCGGGTGCCGCGCTGGCGGACAATGATGGTGCCACCGGTCACAACCTGGCCGCCAAATGCCTTTACGCCAAGGCGCTGTGCATTCGAGTCGCGGCCGTTTCTGGAGCTGCCTAAACCTTTTTTATGTGCCATTGCAAATTCCTAAACTTGGAGTAAGCGACCGGAGTCGCGCAAAACTACTCAGCCGCTTCTGCCTTCGTGGCAGCCTTTTTCGCCGCCGACTTGCGAGCCGGACGCCCGGCCTTCTTGGCCTTCGCTTCCTTGGCCGGCATGTCATCGATCGTGAACTTCTCGCCATCCACGCTGATCTCGGTGATCTTCAGCGCGGTGAAGCCCTGGCGATGGCCCTGCAGCTTCTTGTACTGCTTCTTGCGCTTGTAATGGAATACCAGGATCTTGTCGCCGCGTCCTTCGCCCAACACCTGGGCCGTCACGGTGGCGTTATCCGGGCTGCCAAACTTGCCCTGCCCGTTGCTCACCGCGAGCACATCGGCGATTTCGAGTTTGCCCGATTCCGACTTAGGAGCGGAATCGACCTTAATGACGTCTCCGGGCGAGACGCGAAACTGCTTTGACCCGGCGCGGATAACCGCGTACATAGTGCCTCCGAAACTTGACGTCCCCGCGCACACCGCAGCGGCGCGTGGAACCAGGACTGCGAGATCTTAGCTTGCACTCCCCCGTGAAATCTCTGCTCAGGCCGAGAGGCCTAATGAAACGGGGTGCCCTAGAAAGGAACTGGAAGTACAGGCAAACCATGTGATTGTAGCGTTTTTGGCGGGAGAGAGTCAATTGCGCCCTGTTTGTGCGCCGCCTTGTTAGAATTCCGGGGCAATTCCTCGGGAGGGTCCGTTGAACATCCTCAAAGTTGTCAGTGGCATTTGCGTCATTCTGGTTAGCCTTCACCTGGTCCACGCTCTTCACCATTTTCACTCTATGGCCATGCACGACGGCATGTCCCCCTCCGCGCTTTGGGGCGGGATGGCGCTCGGTGCGCTGATCGGGATTTTCTCGCTCATCGGCGGAATCTTATTGCTGATGCGGAAATGAGCAATGCCGAAAATTCGCAGTAAGCCGAAGTCGATCCTGCCCGTCGACGATTTTCTTCGGGCAAAGCCGCGCAAGGCGCTCCCGCATGCGTTCGTCCTCGACGCCCTCGCGGATCTTGAGCCGCGTACTCGTTCGATGTTCGGATGCCTCGCCGTCTATGTCGGCGAGAAGATCGTGCTCATTCTGCGCGACAAGCCCAAGTACACCGAAGACAACGGCGTGTGGCTCTGCACCACCCATGAGCATCACGCCAGCTTGCGCCATGAGTTTCCGAACATGCGATCGGTGTCGCTCCTCGGCGGCAAGATTACCGGATGGCAGGTTCTCCCCGTGGACGCCTCCGACTTCGAAGAATCTGCACTCCGGGCCTGTGAGCTCGTAATCAAGCGTGATCCGCGTATTGGGAAAGTACCGGGCGCAAAGAAACCCAAACCAACAACCCGCCAAGAGTAAGCGAGGATCGCAAGTTGCTGCCGGGCCTCTGCTTCTGGCAAAATGCCGCTCTCACTGGAGGAGACAATCTCATGCAACGCATCCGTGTCGCTGGATCTCTGCTTGTTCTGTGCCTGGTGCTCTCCCTGGGCGCATTCGCGCAAAACGCTCCTGACAAAGCCTATCTCGACAAGATTTGGGCCGGATGGCAAAGCGCCAACGTCGAGGGGCAAAACCAGTTCTATGCGCAAGGCCCGCATGTTTTCTTCGACATCGCCCCGCTCAAGTACGGCAGCTGGGAGGAATACAAGAAAGGCGTCGTAGCGGTTTTAGGCGATTACAGCTCCGCGAAATTCCATGTCAATGACGACGCGCAGTTCCACAAGGTCAGCAACTCGGCTTACGGGGGCACTTCTACCGTCGACTTTGAAATGACAAAGAAAGATGGCAAGGTGGAAAAAGGAACGATGCGTTGGACCTTCGTGATGGAAAAACAGAATGGCAAATGGTTGATCGTGCACGAGCACGTCTCGGTGCCGATGGCTTAGGAGTCGCAGTGAAGCGAGAAAACTTTTCCAGCGGCAGCCCCTTCGAGCCCATCGTCGGATACTCCCGCGCCGTGCGCGTCGGGCCGTACATCCACGTTGCCGGATGTACGGCCGTCCTTGACGGCAAGATCGTTGGCGGCAACGACGTTTATGCGCAAGCCGTGCAGGCCTTCAGGAACATTCAATCCGCTCTGGAAAACGCCGGCGCGCGGATGGAAGACGTTGTCCGCACCCGCATGTTCGTGATCAATATTGCCGAGTGGGAAAAGGTCGGTAAAGCCCATGCCGAGTTCTTTCGCGACATCCGTCCCGTCGCGACCATGGTTGGCGTCAGCGGGTTCGTGTCACCTGAGATGCTTGTGGAGATCGAGGCCGACGCGATTGTCGCCGAGTAATCGGCCTATACCAGCGACATCTGCCGTGCGACGCGCTCTCCGGCATCTTTGATATCGCTTGCCGTCCAGATGCGCACGTCCTGCACCGGCGGATTCTCGATTGCGCAGATCAGCGCCCCGCTCATCTGCTGGATGGTGACAAAACTCAAACGCTCCGCAGTCGCGCGCAGCGACGGTAACTGCCTCCCGATCGCGAGAAACGGCTGCAAGAAGATGGGCCATCGTCTGCCCGGACCCAGGATGTAAAACGGACGCAGGATTGAAGCCTTCAGGCCGGAGTGCGTGATGATGTCCTCGCATTGCTTCCAGGTTTCCACGTAGGCCGCCATCACCGGCAAAGGCTGCGCAACGCTGACATACACAAACTTCTGAATCCCCGCGCGCACCGCCGCATTCACCGCCTGCCGCGTAGACTCCAAGTCGATGCTGCGAAATTCGGCCGCTTTCGACGGCGAAGGATGCGCGACTCCGATCAGGTGGACGAAGGTATCGCAATCCCCGATGTTCCGGTAGTACGATTCCGCGCGGGTGGCGTCACCCACCACTGCAGATGCATCTTTCGGCAACCTGGCGGCAGATTGCTGTCGCACGACCGCCCGGATACGATGGCCACGTTTGGCAAGCTCAGGGATGAGATGGGATCCCACGAAACCTGTTCCGCCGGTGATAAAAACGTTGTTGAAAACCATGTCTTGCCTTCGTCCAGACTGCCGAGTTCCGCAGCCGAACCTTTCCTTACAGCCTGCTGCGCAAATATCTCTCCTTCTCTTCAGGAGGCAAGAACGACGCCTCAAAAGAATTATCGGAGAGCTTGCTCAATTCATCATCGGAGAAGCCAAAGTTATTCTGCAATAACTCGTACTCCCGGCTCAGTGACGTGCCGAACATTTCCGGATCGTCGGTAGCGATCGTAATCCTCACTCCGGCGTCAAACAATCGGCGCACGGGATGCTCGTTGATAGCACGGCAGCAGCCGGTGCGCACGTTACTACTGAGACAAATTTCGACCGGAGTTCCCGTTCGTGCAAGGTGTTCGACCAGCGCAGGATCGTCAACCGCGCGCAGTCCGTGGCCGATCCGCTCTGCTTGCAGGTCCCGCAGCGCCGACCAGATCGACTCCGGCCCCGTACTCTCCCCCGCATGCGCGGTCAGGTGCAGTCCCTGTTTTGCAGCATGCGCGTAGATCTCGCGGAAGTTCTTCGCCGGACCGCGAGCTTCGTCACCACCAATCCCGATCCCGATCACATTGCGCCGCCGAAGGTCGATGGCCTTCGCTACGACCTTCTCTGCTTCTTCCGGACCAAAATGCCGCACCGCATCGAAAATCCAGTTCAACTTCACGCCGAAATCGTGTTCCCCTCGCTCCCGCCCACGTTCCATGCCTTCAAACAGCGGATCGAATTCCTGTCCGCGCCAGAAGATCACCCCGACCGAAACATAGACCTCGGCATACACCACACTTTCGCGCGCCAGCTTTTCGATCATGCGATACGTGATCAATTCGTAGTCTTCGGGATCACGCAGCCTCTCCGTAACGGCCTTAAACGCCATCAGGAATCCCACAAAGTTTTTGTAGTCGTAAAGCGCGCGAGCATCCTCAACGCTGAGCACGCGCCCGCTGTCGCTCACATCCTTGTAGCGGTTGTTCAGCACCGGCAATGGAGTCGGATGTCGACTGCTCAACTCCGCCAGCGTCGCCGGATCAACCGTCCCTTCGAGATGCAGATGCAACTCGGCCTTCGGCAGCTTGCGGATAAAAGAAGAAGGCTCGGAGAGATTCCCCAAGCCTGCATCGTGCGAATTCATGATTATCGTGCCTGGGTGCTGGGCGGGCAGAACTCACTGCGCTTGCGGCTATAGGCCACGTAGATCACGAGCCCAAGTCCGAGCCATACCACGAAGCGAATCCACGTAATGAGCGTGAGTCCTGTCATCAATCCGCCGCAGAGCACGATAGAGATGATCGGAAATAACGGGACGAGCGGCACTTTGAATCCCCGCGGGCGCTCCGGTTGTCGCCGTCGCAGGAAGATCACGCCGAAGGAAACCAGCACAAACGCGAACAGCGTTCCGATGTTCGAAAGATCAGCAGCGTCGCCAATATCCACGAACGCCGCCGGAAGGCCCACGGCAAATCCCGCAATCCACGTCGACCAATGTGGCGTCTTGAACTTCTTATGCACTACCGAAAAGATCGACGGCAACAGCCGGTCGCGTGACATTGCGAACCACACGCGGGTTTGACCGTACTGGAAGACCAGTAATGACGACAACATTCCCGTCAGCGCGCCAATGATGATGATCGATCGATAGACCGGTTTCGCGCCGAGTTGCTGGAGCGCATAAGCAACCGGCGCATCGGCCGCCGGTCCCGAGGTGAAGGTGCTGTAACGCATCATGCCAAGCAGCACGAGCGCGACGCCCACATACAGAATCGTGCAAACGATGAGCGAAGCAATAATGCCGAACGGGATATCTTTCTGCGGGTTCATCGCTTCTTCCGCCGCCGTCGAAACCGAATCGAACCCGATGTACGTGAAGAAGATGATTGCGCCGCCGGTAAGAATGCCGCCAAATCCGGAAGGTGCGAACGGCGTCCAGTTGGCGGGCTTCACCAGCATCCCCCCGACGATCAGGAACACCGCTATAGCCCCGATCTTCACCGCCACCATGATGTTGTTCGTTTTTGCCGATTCCCGAACCCCGCGCACCAGCAGCACGGTCAAAATCATCACCACTAGAAAGGCAGGGAGATTGAAGTACGCGCCCGTCCACTTGCCACCCGCAAAAACGGGCGACGAGATTGCATCCGGCAGATTTATATGGAAGGCTGCAAGCTGCGCTTTGAGATATCCAGCGAAGCCAACCGCGACTGCGACGTTACTTACCGCGTATTCGAGGATCAGGTCCCAGCCGATGATCCACGCGAAAATTTCTCCGAGCGTCGCATACGAGTACGTGTACGCGCTACCTGCGATTGGAATCATCGAAGCCAACTCTGCGTAACAAAGGCCGGCAAAACTACAGGCTACGGCAACCAAAATGAACGAGATCGCGATCGCCGGGCCGGCCGCTGGACGCCCGTGCATCAGCGCCCCAGCAAACGTGCCATGGTGGAGGAAGCTGGAAATCAGGTCCATCACTTGCGCATGCAGGATGGAGGGAATCTCGAAGTGCTCGCCCGCCGCCGCAGTACCGGTCAGGACGAAAATTCCGGAGCCGATAATCGCGCCAATGCCGAGAGCCGTCAGCGACCAGGGGCCGAGGCTCTTGGTGAGAGCATGTCCCTCTTCGTGCGAGTCCGAGATGAGTTTGTCGATCGATTTACAAGCGAGTAGTTGGTTTGCCAGGTGCCAGCTCCGCACGAACTTGATCAGCCACAACGTGGCCCCGGCAAAACTTCAGCCGGAAGAAAACAAATCTCGCGGCGCATTGCGGCGCGTGCGAGCCGAAAGCGTCTGCCATACCGCGGCAGGGCTTAGGTGTTCTGCTGAATCGTCGGAGAATCTTACCCTGCCGGGGGCAATTGCGCCACCCGGCAGGATTGGAACGCACGCTTAACGCTTCGAGGTTCCGCGCGCCAGCTTCTTGACCTTCTTCTTCTTCGAACCACGCGGATAATCGCGCTTTGCCTTGGGCGTGGCCTTCTTACGGGCTGCGCGTTTTACCTTCTTGCGTTCTTCAGTGTCGGTAATCTTCTTCGTATTTGCCATGTGTGTTGTTTTGTCCTATCGAAAATCTGCGACGTCACGTCGCGTTACGCCTTTTCTAACTGCGCGTATTTCTCCACCAGCTTTTTCAAGCCGAAGCGAGGAAATTGTACCGTAATCTTCGCATCTTCTCCTTCGCCTTCGCGCCGGTACACGGTTCCTTCGCCGTATTTCGGATGCGTCACCTTCTGTCCGGGACGGAATCCGCGCTTCCCCGCCGGCTCTTCCACCGGCACCGTCGGGCGCGAGAACTTCTTCCCTCGCGACGCAAAGAACTCCGCGATATTGTCGATCGAATTGTAAGTCGAGTTGCCGCCGTACGTCGTCTTCTGCTTCTGCCGCCCGTACTGCGGACGCTGGTCTTCATTCTCGTAATCGTAGTGCCGGTCCACATCCGCGAATACCGGCGACTGTTTCCTTGGCGAGCCAATGTCTTCAAACAACTCCGCCGGCACTTCGCTCAGGAAGCGTGAAGCCGTACTCGCTTCCGGCATATCGGTTCCATACCGCCGCCGATAGCGCGCCCGGCTCAGCACCAGCACCCGCATCGCCCGCGTCATGCCTACATAGCAAAGCCGCCGCTCTTCCTCGATCTCATCCGGATTCATCAACGTTCGCGAATGCGGGAACAGTCCTTCTTCCATGCCGACGAGAAATACTAGCGGGAACTCCAGCCCCTTCGCCGCATGCAGCGTCATCAGCGTGACCCTCGCGCTCGCATCGATATCGTCGGTGTCGCTGACCAGCGCCGCATGATCGAGGAAATCACTGAGCGTTTCTCCACGATCGCGCGAATCCATCGCGGCATTCACCAGTTCGCGCAAGTTTTCAATACGCGCCAGCGACTCCGGCGTATCCTCGGCCTCAAGCTGCTTGATGTATCCGGTGCGGTCGATCAGGAACTTAAGCACCTCGGCGACATTCGCATTCTCGCCCGGCGCACGGAAGCCCTCGACCTTCTCCAGCGCAGCTTCTTCCGCTTCGCCGAGATTCTCGGGAGCAAAGTCCGCAGAGTCTTCCGAGAGAGCATCCGGCGAAAACTCCTCTGCTCCGCTCTCCAAATCCGCCAGGTCGAAGTTCATGGAATGCTGCAGGTCGCCTTCGTCTTCCAACTCGGGCTCGGCAGCTTCGCTCGTCTCCGTCTCCGGTTGCGCGGTTTCCACCAGCCGCTTTTCAAACTTGCCGTATAGCATCTCGCGCGCATCTTCGATCAGTTCGCGGAATCCCTTGAGAGCAGCACACGCTCGCGGCTGCATAAGGCGTTGCTCCACGATGTGCCCGAGCGCATCCCAAAGCGGCAGGTTCGTCTCCAGAGCAATACGCTCGATCTGCTCGATCGTCGTCTTCCCGATCCCTCGTGTCGGCGTATTGATCACCCGCAGCAGCGCCATCGAATCGCTCGGATTCTGGATCAGCTTCAAATAGCTGATCAGGTCCTTGATCTCTGCGCGCTCGTAAAAGCTGAATCCGCCCACCACGTTGTACTTGATGTTGTAGCGCCGCATCGCTTCTTCCATCAGGCGCGACTGCGAATTCGTGCGGTACAACACGGCAGCCCGCTTCGGCTCGTCGTCTTCCTGCGGCGTCTGCAAATACTTGTTGATGTAATCGGCCGCGAACAGCGATTCGTTTTCGCCGTCCGGCGCTTCGTAGTAGCCGACCTTCGCCCCGCCCATGCGTTCGGTCCACAGGTTCTTACCCTTGCGCTTGAGGTTGTTCTTCACCACCGCCGACGCGGCTTCCAGAATGTTCTGCGTCGAGCGGTAGTTCTGCTCCAGGCGCACGATCTTCGCTTCCGGAAAGTCCTGCTCGAACTCGAGAATGTTGCGGATGTCGGCGCCACGCCACGAATAGATCGACTGGTCCTCATCGCCCACCGCGCACACGTTATGCTCCGCGCCCGCCAGCGCGCGCATGATTTCGTATTGCGGACGGTTCGTATCCTGGTACTCATCGATCAGGATGTACTGGAACCGCCGGTTATAGCGCTCGCGCACCTCGCTCGACGACTTCAGCAGCTGGTTGGCCTTCAGCAGCAGGTCGTCGAAATCGAGCGCATTGCATTTCGCCAGCTCTGATTCGTACACCTTGTAGATCTGCGCCACTCGCTCCATCTTCGGATCGGCGGACTGCAAATACACTTCCTGCGGATCGAGTAGATGATTCTTTGCATGCGAGATGCGCGACAGCACCGTGCGCGGCGTGAGTTGCTTATCGTCGATCCCCAACCGCTTCATTGCCGACTTCACCAGCGCCTGCTGATCGCTCTCGTCATAGATCGCAAAGTCTTTTCTGTATCCCTTGCCGTTGACCTGCAACGCCTCGATATCGCGCCGCAACAGCCGGACGCAGAACGAGTGGAAGGTCGAGATCACTGGCTTTGCCAGCGTCCGCGCCCCGATTAGGTGCGAGACCCGCTCGCCCATCTCCGCCGCAGCCTTGTTGGTGAACGTCATCGCCAGGATAGAATCCGGCGCCACTCCGACCTGCTCCACGAGGTAAGCGATCCGGTACGTGATGACGCGCGTTTTACCGCTCCCCGCACCGGCGAGGATCAACACCGGTCCATGGACGGTCTCCACCGCCTCACGCTGTTGGGGATTGAGTTTTTCGAGGAACTGCAACGGGATTTCCTTCTTATGGCCTGTCTACATTGTAGCGTTCAAAAATGTGGGTGCCCCACCCTTCCCCGCAGGGGAGGGTGGGCAGACAAATGCGCGGGCAACGGTGTTTCAGTTCGGCTTACCCTTGCCCTCGTTCACTTCTTCGCCGTCCGCCACCGCGTCTCTATTCCCCTTGCACTCCGCGCACGGGCACCACTCGCGCAAATAATCCCACGAAAAAATCCCATGCTGATGTCCGTCGTTCCACACGAAGCGAATCGCGTACTTGCCCACCGCTTCCACGTCCGTCGGTCGCGCCAGGGCTTTGAACATTGGCAGCGCCCCGGCAATCGCCTTCAATGGATCGCCTGGCCGGCGATGCTCCTTGGCACGCTCTTCATTGCACAGCGCACACGGGCAGGCATCGCGCAGATAAGGAAATGTGTATGCGCTCCGATGTCCATCTTTCCATTCAATGTCCATCCCTGTGCCTTCGGTCTTGTGCACCTTCACGGATTTCGGATCAACACTCTTCGGCTCTGGCGGCATAGTTCCAGTATCTCAAATCCGCGGGCAGGCCTCTCGCTGCAGCCTCGTTCGAAGTCACCCTCCAAGATCCTGTCAAGCCCCAAGATCTCGCGTTTTCCTCGTGAAACCTTGATTCGAAGGGAGATATAAACTTCGGGAATGTGTCCGGTTTACCCCCTCCAACTTGCTATTCTAAAAATAGGGATAGAAAAAGAGGGAGTGGAAATTTTCTGTCTCCTTAGTTGATGGGTTTGTCCTCGCGGGCTNNCGGGCTTTAGCCCCCTGCACTCCCCGTCGCGGCCAGACCACTTCCCATCACTCTCTCTAGTCATTGCGAGGAGCGCAGCGACGTGGCAATCTGCTGTTTCTGTCCGCTAACTCCAATTGTTTGAATATTTTGGTATTTAACTCCTCTGCTTTCAATGTTTTACCGGGATCAACCCGCTAACCCATTGGAAACAATGGATTGATGGGAGGGGAGGGGGTACCCCACCCTGTGTTTAAATTGAGGAATATGTCCGAAAAGAAGGTCCGCGCGCGTTTCGCGCCATCGCCTACCGGCCAGCTGCACGTGGGCAATGCCCGTACCGCGCTCTTCAATTGGCTGTTCGCGCGCCAGCAGGGCGGCACCATGATCCTGCGCATTGAAGATACCGACCTCGAGCGCAGCGAGGCCCGCTATGAGCAGCAGCTACTCGACGACCTCAAGTGGATGGGCATCGATTGGGACGAGGGTCCCGACAAGGGCGGCCCCTTCCCGCCCTACCGCCAGTCCGACAAGATCGATGTCTACCGTGAGCACGCCGAGCGCCTCGTCGCCGAAGGCAAGGCCTACTACTGTTTCTGCAAGCAGGAAGATCTCGACGCCTACCGCGAGCAGGCGCTGAAAGAACATCGCGCGCCGATCTACCCCGGCACCTGCCGCACGATCGATCCCGCCGAAGCCAAGCGCCGCAAAAATTCTGGCGAGGCCGCCGCCATCCGCCTCCAGATTCCCGAGCGCCCTATCCGTTTCCACGACATCGTCCACGGCGACGTCGAGTTCTCCAACGAAGTGGTGAGCGATCCCATCATTCTGCGTTCCTCTGGTGTTCCGGTCTACAACTACGTGGTCGTAGTTGACGACGCCGAGATGCAGATCACGCACGTCATTCGCGGCGACGATCACCTGTCCAACACGCCGAAACAGGTCGCACTTTATGAAGCGCTCGGCTGGCCGGTACCCGAGTTCGCGCACCTTTCCACGATCCTTGGCCCCGACCGCGAGCGCCTCTCGAAACGTCACGGCGCGACCTCGATCGCCAGCTTCCGTGAGATGGGAGTGCTGCCCGAGGCGCTGGTGAATTACATCGCGCTTCTCGGCTGGGCCCCCACCGGTGGCACCCGCGAAATCTTCCGCCCCGAAGAACTCGTCAAGGAATTTGATCTGAAGCGCGTGACGCCGTCGCCGGCGATCTTCGATTTCGAAAAGTTGTACTGGCTGAATCGGCACTACATCAAAGAAAGCGCGCCGCACCGCATTGCACTCCTGGCACGCTCTTACTGGGACCGCATGATGATCGACAAAATCGCCCATCGCGTCGGCCTGCCGAAAATCGAGCCGAAACATGTTGCGATGTGGGGCGCCTCGAACGAGGTCAACGATTGGCTGAGCAAACTCACCGCCCTGCTCGTGCCCTCGGTCAACAAGCTCGACGAACTCCCCGAGCGCGCAAAAGTTATCTTCGACTACGATGCGAAGGCAGCGAGCGCCAATCCGGAGAATGCCGAAGTCCTGCACTCCGCCAAAACCGCAGATATCCTCGCTGCGTTTACCTCGCGCATAGCCGCGGAGCCCGGCTCGCTCACAGCCGAGCGCTTTAAAGCCATCGTGAACGAAGTCAAAGCGGAAGGCGGCGTTAAGGGAAAAGAATTATTTCATCCCATCCGCATTGCGGTGACCGGCACCCACTCCGGCCCGGAGTTTGACAAGCTTATCCCGCTCATCGAGGAAGGCTCGTCGCTCAAATTGCCGATCGAGGTGAAGAGTGTGAAAGAACGCGTCACCGAGTTCGCTGAGGCGCGCAAGTAAGTTGACGAATTCGTTCGCTCTTGACTTGAGGTAGCGCCCGGCTTCAGCCGGGTGAAAAGAAGCCCAAGCCTGAAGGGCTTTAGCCCCTGCGGTCCAGCTACTCCTGCAGCGGCTGCAATTTCACCACGATCGGTTCTTTCGAACCTTTCGAATTAATGGTGAGCTTGTAGATCACGTCCTTGAATACCGGGTGCGGCTTGTAGGTAAACCACACCTCGTACTCACCGGGCTCCACGCCATCGGTAGAGAATTTTCCGTGGCTGTCGGTTTTCGCGTTCGCAATCAGGCTGCGGCCACCGAACACTTCTACATCGATGTTGGGTGCCGGATCTCCGTTGGGCTTTTGCACCAAGCCCGCAATGTGGCGGATAGGGTGATCGATTTTCACTTGCACCTGTGCCGCGCAAGGGACAGCCGCGTAGGCTGCGACAAAGAGCGCAATGACAAGAAGCGATCGCATCAGTGTTTGTATTTCAGTACCAGTTCCGGTGAAGCGTTCGTCGGCGTGACCACCACGTGGTAAAAATCCGCGATGCCGTCGTGGTGCACCTTGATGTTGTAGCGATGCGGCTTCAGCTTGGGATAGGCGAATCGGCCCTGTTCATCGGTCTTCGCGTCACCCATTACGTGACCGTCTTCGCGACGAAAGACCTCCACGCGCACTCCGGCAACCGGCCTGCCCTGGTGATTCTGTACCACGCCGATCATCTGCGGTACCCGCAGTTCGTTCACGTGAACCGCGAGTTGCTCTTCCTCGCACAGTGCGGGAATAGTGAGCAGCGAGAAAAGAATAAGTGCGAAGAGCTTACGATTCATAAATGCTCCGGGCCAAAAATCAGTTCAACACATTTTGCAATGCTTCGCGCAATTCTGCATGCGCAAACTTGTATCCATATTCTAAAAGCCGATTCGGCAGCACGCGCAGCGAAGCCAGCGCGGTTTCTTCAGCTGCTTCCTTGCCCAGAGCAAGATGAAGGGCAAACTTCGGCACCGGAAAAATCGCCGGCCGATGCAGCACATCGCTAAGAACCTTGGTGAACTCAGCATTCGTCACCGGATTCGGAGCGGTGAAATTCAGTGGCCCTTGTACCTGCGGATTGAGCAGCGCGAAGAATATCCCACCAATCACATCCTCAATCGAGATCCAGCTCCACCACTGCCGCCCATCGCCAAGTCGTCCACCGCCGCCGAGTTTGAAAATCGGCAACAATTTTCCAAGCGCACCGCCTTCGTCGCTCAACACCACGCCGATCCGCGGATGCACCACGCGCACGCCCGCATCTTTCGCGCTCTGCGCCGCTGCTTCCCACGCAACACATATGTCCTTTAGAAATCCGGTTCCCGGCGCGCTCGTCTCCGTAAGCGTCTCGTCGCCGCGAACGCCGTAGTACCCGATCGCCGACGCGGAGATCATCACCGCAGGTTTTCCGCCCTGCCGAAACGATTCCGCTGCCGCATCGCTGACCGTCTTCGTCCCAGCGACCCGGCTTTCGAACAACTCGCGCTTCGTCTTGGCAGTCCAGCGCGTCGCTACGTTCTTTCCCGCCAAATGCACTACCGCATCTGCATTCGCGAGTTTCGTCGGATCCAGCGGCTTTCCCGGCGTCCACTGCACCTCGCCCGCCTTGGGCGTGCCCCGCACCAACTGCGTGACCGTGTGTCCTTCGGCGCGCAATCGCTCGCTGAGCGCTTTGCCGATCAGCCCGCTGGCTCCGGTGATAAAGACATTCATCGTATTCCTCTACGGTGTAGACGTCGCGTGGGTGTTCGGAATCAACACATCGTCGAACTGCTTTTGAATGCGATGAAAGAGGTGTATGCGAGTTTTGCTGCCGGATATGGCATGTGTCTTCCGCGGATAGATCTGCACGTCGAACGGAATGCCGTTGTTGATCAGCGCATTCATGAACTGCATGCTGTTCTGCAAGTGTACGTTGTCGTCGCTGGTGCCGTGCACGATCAGCAGTCGCCCATGAATCTGGGTTGCATTCTCCGTTACTGATGTCCGCTTGTAATCAGCCGCATTGTCTTTTGGCAAACCCATGTAGCGCTCGGTGTAGATGGAATCGTAGTTGTGCCAGTCGGTCACTGGAGCAACACTTACTCCGACCTTAAACATGTCGGAGTGTTCCAGCGCCCACGCCGTCATGGTTCCACCATAGCTCCATCCCCACCAGCCGAGGCGTTCGGCATCGAGCTGCGGAAACTGCTTCAGCACCTGCTGCACCGCTGCCAGCTGGTCCTGCAACGGCAGTTCGCACATGTGGTGCGCGATCGCCGCGGCAAACTTCTCCCCGCGACCCGACATACCACGGTTATCGACTTTCAAAATCGCATAGCCACGCTTCGCCATGTACTGATCGAACAGATCCACCGTGTGCCAGGAGTCCATAATCGTCTGTACTCCCGGTCCCCCGTAGGGATTATTGATGAGAGGCACTTTCCCCTTCACGATGGCCGGGCCTTCCGTGGGAAGAATGAGCACGCCGTGCAGCACCGTACCATCGTCGGCCTTCAGGTCCACGAATTGCGGTGCCAGCAGCGCGTACTCCTTCACCTCCCGTGCACTCCAGAAGGCGCTGCACTTCCCATCCAGTCCGCACAGTGACAGGCTTGGCGGAGTGGTGAGCGCCGAGTAGTTATCAACGTAGTAGCTCGTGCTAGGTGCATAATCCGCGGTGTGCACGCCGTGATCTTTCGAAATGCGCTGAATCTCGCCGCCCGCGAGTGAGACGGAATAAAGCTGCCGCTGGCGTTGATCCTCCTGGGTTGAGCTGAAATAGACCAACCCCTTCTTCTCGTCCACGGCATCGAGCGCAAGCACGTCCCAATCGCCCTTGGTGAGTTGGCTCTCCAGCTTCAGCGGCGACATCGCACTATTCTTGTCGACGTCGTATAGATAAATGTGAGTGTGGCCGTCGCGCCAACTCGTCCACAACAGGCGCTTCCCATCTTCAATGAATTTAAAGTGGTCGTTGACCTCCACCCACGCGTCGCTGGTTTCGGTGAGCACCACCTGCGAATGGCCGGTATTCGGCTCAATGAAATAAAGCTGGAGTTTGGCCTGCGCGCGGTTCAGGACGAACGCGTACATCAATCCGTCGCGCACCCATCCGAAGCGCGGGATATAGGCATCCTCGGTATTCGGCAGGTTTACGAACTTCGTCTTGCCGCCGTCGGAGTTCACCACTGCAAGCTGCACCTCCGGGTTGGCGTCCCCCGCCTTAGGATATTTCTCCGAATCGACACTCGGATGCGTCGGAATGTAGTCGGTGATGGGATAGGTCGGCACGGGCTGCTCATTGGCTTGCAGGAATACGATCTCTTTGCCATTGGGTGACCAGAAATAGTTGCTGCGGACGTCGAGTTCTTCCGCGTAGACCCAGTCCACTTCTCCATTCAGGATCTGCGAGTCCTTCTCGCTCTTGGTCAAGGCCTTGAGCTTACCTTGCAGCGGCGTCACCCACAGGTTGTGATCGCGGATAAACGCCACGCGATCTCCCTTGGGGTTAAACTTCGGATCGCCCAACCCACCCTCGCCCGCCGCGAGCATCACCGCTGTGCGCGTGTCCAGGCTGTAAAGCCACAAACTTCCCTGCGCATCGAACAAGATGTGCTTGGAATCCGGCGCCCAGTGGTACGCAGCCACTGAGTACCGTTCGCGATTGTCCTTGGCGCGGTCGTCGGACTTACCGCTCGTCGGGGGTCGCATCTCCAGCAGCTTCTCTTTCGCCACCAGCACTGCGGGCTTTGCACCCGAAGTCACGTCAACGAAATAAAGTTCGCCACTCTCGCCCGAATCGTCCCGCTGGACGAAGGAAACCTTGGTTCCGTCAGGGCTCCACTGCACAGACTCCGGCGGACGTCCGGTGATGCCGCCTTCGGCATAAATCGATTCGATGGTCAATTCTGTGGGCTTGGGCGCTTCCTGCGCAGGTGTGATTGCGACATAGGTGAGCGTAAACAGCGCAAGGGTGGCAAAGGTGCGTAGATTCAAGGTGCGGGTCTCCGAAGTGAATCGACAGTCTAACCCTTCGGCGTGATTCCGAAAAAGCCGCTTACTTGTCCGCTAGCCCGCCACGCTCTTCCGAGGGCGCATCCGGAACACCGCCTTCGAGGGCACGAAAGCGCCAATAGTCCCCGGCCGTCTCGCTGAAATCGCCTTGTGCCTTCTCGCCCTTGTAAACGCGAGACAAACCGCGCACTAATCGACGATACGGCAACTCGCCATTTTCTTCGGTGAGAAAGAGCTCACCGGTTTTGCTGGTGCGGTAGTACCAGCGCTTCAACAGCGCTAGGTGCTCCATCCACTCGTAAGCCGATGCCGGCTTCTGGTCGGGGACCGCAGCCAGCGCTTCGGAGAGCCGAGCCTCCATACTCTGCGGCGTCTTCACATGTCCGACTTGCAGCCTTGGGGTCACGTGAAACGTGATCGCATCCGAGAGAAAGCCGCCCTTCAGCTTCAACAGGGTGACAGACTCTGCCTCCTGCGAAGGCAGCACCATCACTCCATCAACGCGCTCGATGTTGCGCACTAATTCCGAAGCCTGCTGCACCACCGCCTTGAGCTTCTCGATCTTTGTGTGCAGTTCAGCCGCGCGCTCAAATTCCAACGACTCTGACGCCGTGTTGCGCTGCTCTTCAAACTGACGCAACAGCGAGCGGCCCCCGCTTTCAAAGAAGGCGCGGACGCGTTGGGTTTCCTCGGTGTATCGCTCGTCCGTGCAGCCCTTGAAACAAGGCGCCAGGCACATCTTCATCTCGGAGTAGATGCAGCCGGGAAATGCGGGATCGGGATGCAGCTCTTCGATACAACGGCGCAGCAGGAAGAAGTCCAGCGCATCGTTGCCGAACTTTTCCGCTGCCACCCGCGAAGCGAATGGGCCGTAGTAGGCCGACTTCGCCTTCAGGCTTTGGATCCGTGTAGTGACTGCGACCCTCGGGTAGTCGTTCTCTAGCATCAATCGCAGCAGTGGAGCAAACCGCAGCTTCAGCCGGTCCGTGTAGTTCGCGGGAAACACTTCGCGCAGCGTGCGATAAAGGCAGAATTGCGCTTCGAAGTCGGACGCCACCGGCGAATATTCCAGCAACCGGACGCGTTCTCGCAGGTTCAGCCGCTTGGTCCGCTCTTGCGGCGCGCTCAGCAGTCGCTGCATGCGTCGCCGCAGATTCGACGTTTTGCTGACGTACGGCTCCGAACCCTCCGGCCCGCGCAGCAGGAACACTGCGGCCTTGGCAGGCACGGCTGCAAAGAATTCAGTGTCGTAGCCCGGGTCGAACGCGAGCTGCTGCGTCAGCATTCTGCGAGTTTACTGCGAACCCGTGCCAACCTGGAAAACCGATGAAAGGTATTTCAGCCGTTGAAGCGATTGCTAATGGATGTATCGGATCTTGAAAATGAGCAACGCAATGATCGTGACAGCTACCAGCACCACCACGCTGCGGTATCGATGGAAGAAGTAGAAGATGACGCAGATGGCGGTCGCGACCACAGCGATTAGCGCCCCACCTACGTACTCGCTCAAAATGTGCCGTGGAAGCGCGTAGCCAAAAGCGCGCTCCAGTCGAAAATATTCTCCTAGGCTGCGCACCACGATCACGAAGAGAACGATGATTCCCGCTTGTGCAGATCGCTCTGGCGATGGAAGCTTCACGCCGATGAGTGTACGCCGACCCTACCGCCAGCTCGCGCTCTTCCACTTGATGCGAAAGTCTTCACCTTGCACTGTCACGATGCGGCACATTTCATGCAGCCGTGAACGCATCCGTTCCCCGATGCGATCCCCGAGCGTCTCTTCGCGGGCGGCACGTTCAGCGGCATAGTTTCTGCGCGGCGGCTCGTCACCGTTTGAAGCGCCTCCAGGCGGCAGGTCACGGTAGTTCGTGGTAATGATCGTGGTCCGCTTGTCGTTGTAACGCGTGTTCAGGATATGGCTGACCGTGTCCCACACCCACTCCGTCGGCTTGATCGCACCCAGTTCGTCGAGCACGAGAATCTCTGCGTCGAAGACCGGGCGTAGCACATCGAGTTCGGTAATCGGAACCGAATTATTGTAGGAATTTTGAATTTCCTTGAGCAGTTCACGGTAATCGTAAAAGAGGCATGGCACACCTTTCGAGCCCATCAACTCGCGCATGATTCCGACCGCGAGATGGGTTTTGCCTACTCCAATCGTACCAATCAACAGCAGGCCGGCGCGCTCGACTGGATACTTTTCGACAAATTGCATCGCCGCCATGCGCGCCGAGGCGAGCGACGCGAACGGACCTTCGTGTTCGAAGTTCGAGAGCTCGCAATGCTTGTAGCGTTCAGGAATTGAGGCGTGTTGCAGCAATCGTTCGTTACGCAGCCGCTGCTGGCAGTCGCAACGCATCGCCTTCGGCCCTTTTTCGCTCGCGATCGTCTTCCATCCCGTATCGCGGCAGATCTCGCACTTTACCGTGGTCTCAATCATGAATTCGTCCAGCACTACTGTGACGCTCGCGGGGCAGACATGCAAGTCGAAGCGGGGCGCCGCCTGTGCACAATCGAGGTTCTCTGTGGACAGCTGAGGAAATCAGGGATTAAGTTGTAACATCTCAGCGTGCTTTCTGCGCTCCAGAGCTATATCCGAACCCACGCTCTCCTTCGTGCAGGCGATCGCGTGGGCGTCGCCGTCTCCGGTGGTGCCGACAGCGTGGCCCTTCTGCGGGCGCTGCTGGAATTGCGAACCGAACTCGGCATCGTAGTCAGCGTCGTCCACTTGAATCATGGCATTCGCGGGACCGAAGCCGACGAAGACGAGCAATTCGTCAGAAACATCGGAATGCAGTTCGACTTGCCGTTGCACATCGAGCGCGCCAACGTCCCTGCCCATAGCCGGCAGGAAAAGCTGAGTCTGGAGACCTCCGCCCGCGAGCTGCGCTACAACCTCTTCCGGCAACTCTTGCAGCAGAAGGCGTGCGACAAGATTGCCACCGCCCACACTCTTGACGACCAAGCCGAAACGGTCTTGCTCCGTATCCTGCGCGGGACAGGAACCCGCGGATTGGCCGCCATTCCGCCGCTTCGTGATGCGTCGCCCGACCTCGTCGCCCGCATCGTTCGTCCGCTACTTGGCACCAGGCGGCCAGAAGTCGAAACTTATCTGCGATCGATCGATCAACCTTGCAGGGAAGACGCCAGCAATCGCGATCCCAGGCACCTGCGCAATCGCATCCGCCAAGAACTTCTGCCGCAACTCGAGCGCGACTACAATCCAGGGCTCCGCCAGTCTTTGGCGAACCTTGCCGAAATCGCGCGCGCGGAAGAACAGCACTGGTCGGTTGAACTTGCCCGCGTTTCGTCGCTGCTCGTCAAGCCGTCCTCCGACGGTATCACTCTTGATCGCGCTCAATTCCTCGCGCTTTCGCTAGCGCTGCAACGTCGGATGCTGCTCGAACAAGCCGATCTCCTCAACCTGCCCGCTGGCTTCGACGACATCGAACGCATGCTCCGCATCGCTACCCATCCCGGGACTGAGCACGAGTTCGAAGCGGGCTGGAGAGTCGCATCCACCAGGCAAATGCTCTACATCTCCCGGATCGCAAATAGCACAAAGCTCGACCACTACGATCTCCCGCTGCCCGTGCCTGGTGAGGTTGCACTTCCGTCTACACTTCGGTTACGCGCAACGCGGCTACAACATGCTGAAACCGCAAGCTATAATTCCTCGACCTTGCTCGCACACGACGGCCTGCAGCTTCCGTTGCAAGTGCGCAACTGGCAGCCCGGCGACCGCTTCTGGCCCGCCGGCAGCAAGCAGGCGGAGAAGCTGAAGCGACTCTTTCAGCAGCGGCACATTCCGGCCGAAGCTCGTTGCGCGTGGCCGGTTGTGTTGAGTGCCGGAACTATCGTCTGGGTGCGCGGCTTCCCCGTTGCAACCGGGCATCAGGTAAGGGATAACGATGCCGTTCTGATCGAGATCGTCGATCGCGGCGAAACGAGGCTGGATTGAGCAGAGAAGAAGGACTTCCTGAAGGACTGAAGGTCGTTGTCACTGCCGAACAGATCGAGCGTCGGATATCCGCGCTCGCCCGTCAGATCACTAGCGAATATGCGGGCAAGCGTCTTTTCGTGGTCGGCGTGCTTGAAAACGCGTTTGTTTTCATGGCCGACCTGATCCGTGAGATTGAAATCCCCGTCGTATGCCAGTTCGTTCTCTCCGACATCCGCGAAATCGAGTCAGGTCACGCTAAGACCCGTGAAATCTTCTTTTTCCCCGAGGTGGCTGTCAAAGGCGAGCATGTATTGCTGGTGGAGGGATTGGTCCAGTCAGGTCTGACGACTGATTTTCTAGCCTCCAATCTGTTGAAGCGCGGTGCCGCCTCCATTAAGACCGCCGCCCTTCTCGACCGCCAGGGGGCTCGGCGGGTTCAGCTCCAGCCCGATTATTTCGGCTTCCAGATTGACGCTGACTACGTGGTCGGCTATGGGTTGGGCGCGCCCAACTTGGGCCGCAATTTACCTTACGTGGCTGCTACGGAATCGCCGGAACCGGTGTCTAAACACTCGTAGTACTTTCAAGTTTCCCGATTCGGATGGCCGGTCGGCGTACAATACTCTGGGGCGAAATCATTTCTATCCAAGGCCGCCGCGGCGCCATCTAAACTACAGCGGCTTTGGATCACTTGATTCAACGCTCGTGACCGTCTTCACCCCGCGTGATACGTGACGAGCTTCCGGCGTGGCTATCTACGCTGGTCGTATTCGTATTGCCGATAGGGAAACGGGTAAATAGGAGCTTCTTTCGTGAATTCCACCGTAAAAACGGTCGTGTTCTGGCTCGTGATCATCTTGGCGGGCGTCCTTCTTTGGCAGGTTCTGAAGGGCACAACCCCCGGATCGAAGGACTCGGAAAAGAACTTTTCGAGTTTCCTCGATGACGTGAACAACGGCAAGGTCGCTGAAGTGACCGTAAATGGCGCCGAAGTCCACGGCAAATACAAGGACGGCAACAGCAACTTCCACACCACTGTGCCGCCCAATTACAACGACATGTACAAGGAACTCCGTGATAAGGGCGTCAATATCACGGTGAAGGACAACCAGGGCAGTAGCTGGCAGTGGGTGTTGAATTTTGCCCCCCTGATCCTGCTTGGCGCTCTGTGGTTTTTCATGATCCGCCAGATGCAGACCGGCGGAAACAAGGCGCTTTCGTTCGGCAAGAGCCGCGCTCGCCTGCTCTCCATGAATCAGAAGAAGGTGACGTTCAAAGACGTCGCCGGTGTGGATGAAGCCAAGGAAGAACTCCGCGAGATCATCGAGTTCCTGCGCGAGGCCCAGAAGTTCCAGAAGCTCGGCGGACGCATCCCCAAGGGCGTGCTCCTCGTCGGACCTCCCGGAACCGGTAAGACCTTGCTCGCCCGCGCCGTCGCCGGCGAGGCCAACGTTCCGTTCTTCAGCATTTCCGGTTCGGATTTCGTCGAGATGTTCGTCGGTGTCGGTGCAAGCCGCGTTCGCGACCTCTTCGAACAGGGCAAGAAGAACGCTCCCTGCATCATCTTCATCGACGAAATCGACGCGGTCGGACGCCATCGTGGCGCCGGACTCGGCGGTGGTCACGATGAACGCGAGCAGACCCTGAACCAGTTGCTGGTCGAGATGGACGGCTTCGAATCCAACGAAGGCGTCATCCTCGTCGCAGCCACCAACCGGCCAGACGTGCTTGACCCCGCGTTGCTCCGCCCCGGTCGCTTCGACCGTCGCGTCGTGGTCTCGCGTCCTGACGTTCGTGGCCGTGAAGAGATCCTGCGGGTTCACAGCCGCAAGATTCCTCTCGCCGACGACGTCGATCTCTCCGTGCTTGCGCGCGGTACACCGGGCTTCTCCGGCGCCGATCTCGCGAACATGGTCAATGAGGCTGCCCTCAACGCTGCCCGCCAGAACCGCAAGGTCGTCCTGATGTACGACTTTGAGGTTTCCAAGGACAAGGTGCTGATGGGCGCCGAGCGCAAGTCGATGATCCTCACGGACGCCGAGAAGAAAGTCACGGCGTACCACGAGGCGGGCCATGCTCTCGTCGCTGCCAAACTGCCGGATGCGGACCCGCTGCACAAGGTCACTATCATTCCGCGCGGCATGGCGTTGGGCGTCACCATGCAGTTGCCCGAAACCGACAAGCACAATTACACCCGCAACTATCTCGAGACGATGCTTGCCATCATGATGGGCGGCCGCTTGGCCGAGGAGATCTTCCTCAATCAGATGTCCACCGGTGCCGGCAACGACATCGAGCGCGCTACCGAACTTGCTCGCCAAATGGTTTGCGAGTACGGCATGAGCAAACTCGGTCCGCTGACCTTCGGCAAAAAGGAAGAGCAGATCTTCCTCGGCCGCGAGATCAGCCAGCACCGCGACTACTCGGAAGATACGGCGATCAAGATCGACGGCGAGGTCCGCCGCCTGATCCAGGAAGGCTATGACAAGGCTAAGAACATCCTTGAGACCGGTAGCGATGTCATGCATGCCATGGCAGCCGCGCTGCTGGAGCGAGAGGTTCTCGACGCGAACGAGATCAAGGCTCTCGTCGAAGGCCGTCCGATGCCGACCCGCATCAATCCTCCGACCGGCGGCGCTCCCGCCGACGAAGTGCAGCAGGTTCTGAAGCCAGAACCGAGTGGTCGTCCGGGGCTAGCTCCCGGCGAGCGCCCTTCGCCAGCATAATCGAACTCACTCTCTAATCACCCCGCTCGCAAGAGCGGGGTTTTTCATGCGCGCCCGGCGGCCGCCAATCCGCGCTACCCTATAGTCATGCGTTTGTTTTATCTGCTCTTGTTGGTATCCGTTTTCACGGCTGCCCAGACCGCACCAGCGACTAAGCCCTCGACGCTGGCCAAGCCTCACACGTCTTATTACTGCAACCAGGACCTCGGTTACTGTTTCGACTTCCCCGCGAGTTGGAAGATGCTTGGAGAGGTCTATGAAGGGCATGGCGCGACGGTCGCTCCCGCGCAAACAGGGGATCAGTCGCAATGGGCGCAGGTGACGGTGGCGGCGGTCGAAATTCCGGAGACAGAGGGCAAGAATCTCCCGACAGTCGAAGATCTCGTGACATCGCTGGTGGGCAAGATGGCGGAGCAGACTGCGAACATGCAGACGGTTCGCAGGTCCGAGGAGACGCTCGCGCATCGTCCTGCTCAACTCCTGCAGGTGCACTACGACGAAGATGGCAAACGCTGGGGAGAAACTATCCTTGCCATGGACGGCGGCAATGGAGCGTTCTACACCGTGGTGTACAAAGCGCTTGAGAGCGAAGAAGCAAAATACAAGGCGCAGGTCGAAGGCATTTTGAAGAGCTTTCGGCTAGCACCCTAGTGCTGCATCTGCATATCGGTTGCCCTGCATCTCACCACCATCCAGAATTTCGACAAAGCGGCGCATTGGCGCCGTCTCTAGCTATCAGAAAGTTTTGAGGCTTCGGTCTCAACGAGATCTCATGACAAAATCGCGCATCCTGCTTCGATTCATTCTGTGCCTGTTTCTCCTCACGGTCGCTGCTTCTGCGCAGGTCCGTATCGCGCAGCTCAGCGATCTGCACATTGGTCTCGCAAAGGCGCCCCATGCTTCCGAGAACCTTCGCAAGGCGGTGAAGATCATCAATGACCGCGGCGTCGACGCCGTTGTGGTCACGGGAGATATCGGGGAGACCCCGCGCGATTGGGATGAGGCTCGGGACATTCTCGGCCACTGCAAGGCGCCCGTTTATTACGTTCCTGGCAATCACGACATTCACTCCAACGACTTCGACCGCTACCGCCATGTCTTCGGCGACGATTTCTTCCGCGTGCGGGTGAAGAACGTGGTGCTTTACGGCTTTGATTCCGAAGTTTTCGCCAATTACGACAGCTATGACGCGGCGAAGGTCAGCTTGCCCGCAGCCAGCGAGGAGGCGCAGGAGAACAAGGCGAGAATGTTGCGGTGGATGGACGAGTCGGCGGAAAAGCCGCAGGAACAGGACCGCGATCGCGACGACCGCACGGTTGCCATTGGCATGCAGCATGTCCCGATTGCGCGGCATGGGAACATGCCGCCGGATGGGCGGCCGTACTGGTTCATCCCCGAGGCGGATCGTGGACGCGAGGTGGAACTGCTGAAGCGGCTCGGCATTCATCACATGCTCGTCGGACACTGGCATCATCGGGACGAGTTCGAGTACGGCGAAATTACGTGGCACGTTGGAACGGCCACGAGCTGGCTGACGTTCGGCGGCGAACTTGGCTTCGACATTCACACCATTTCTCCTAACGGCGATGTGCACAGTGAGTTCATCTCGCTGGGCAGATAAGATCTTCGCGATACACTTGAAGGCATGCGAGTGATTCGCACCATTGCGGAGATGCAGGCCATCTGCCGCACCGTTCATCGCGAAGATAAGACTATCGGCCTGGTTCCGACCATGGGCGCTTTGCATGCGGGTCACCTTTCCCTTGTGCGCAGCGCGCGCAGCCAGAACGATGCAGTGGTGGTTTCGATCTTCGTGAATCCAAAACAGTTCGGCCCCAACGAAGACTTCGGAAAATATCCGCGAAACTTCGAGCAGGATTGCGCGATGCTCGACCAAACCGGCGTAGATTTCGTATTTGCGCCGAGTGCCGAGGAGATGTATCCCGAGGGCGGCACCACCTACGTCCATGTTGAGGGGGTTAGCGAGAAGCTCGATGGTCGGTCGCGGCCCGGGCACTTCAAAGGCGTGACCACCGTCGTTGCCAAGCTCTTCCACATCATTCCGGCCGACCACGCTTATTTCGGACAGAAGGACGCTGCCCAAGTCGCCGTGCTGCGCAAGATGGTGCGCGACCAGAACTTCGATATCGAACTGGTCGTGTGCCCGATCGTGCGCGAAAAAGACGGGCTCGCCATGAGCTCGCGCAACGCCTATCTCAACGAAGCCGAGCGAAAACAGGCACTGGTGTTGCATCGCGCACTACTTCGCATCCAGACGTTGGCCGATACCGGTGAATCCAATGCAGCCACGCTTGCCCAAGTAGGCCGCGAAGTCATTGCCGAAGAGCCCGCGGCCAAGCTCGATTACCTTGAGATCGTCGATTCGGATACGCTCGATCCTATCGCCGATATCGGCAAAGGTGCGCTGGTCGCGGTAGCCGCCTCCATCGGCTCGACGCGGTTGATTGACAATCTTGTGCTGCACGGTGCAGGCTCGGCACGCGGACCGCAAACCTCGAACTAAATCTCTCTCCCCTTCGAGCGCCTTTCGTCCGAGTCACTGCCCGGAGTACCATCGACGCTTTGGCCCCGCGCGAAAGTATTGTGCTCAAATGTGACTGAGACGATATCTCCTGGAGCAAAGGGGATCACAAATGGGGCCAACTAGTCGGCCAAGCGTTTGCCGGAGACGTAGGGGCTGCCGGCAATGGAGAAACGTAGCGGCAAGTGAATCGACTTAGTGATGCCGATGCGCGCGGTTTCGCGAATCGCTTCTGGCTTGAAACCATCACTCAAAATCTGCAAATCACTCTCGGGCGAGACAAGGTCTTTGCCGTTGTCACGCATTCTGGTAATGGCAAGGGCTTCGGCCAGTCTTCCGGGGCCGCTGGCGATGAGGCGGAGTTTGTCGGGTTCGAGGTCGCGGTTGAGGGCCATTTGCTCGATGCCGTCGATCGGCTCGAGGGCGCGGATGAGCAGGGATCCGGCATCGCCTGCGCGAAGGCAAGAGACGTTGAGGCAATAGTGGTTGCCGTAGATGAAGTAGACGTAGGCGTGGCCTGGAGGTCCGAAGAGAACCTCGTTACGGGCGGTTTTGCCGGTGGCGGCGTGGGCGGCATCGTCGTCGGCACCGAGGTAGGCTTCGAGTTCGACAATGCGGCCCGCGAGGGTGGCGTGGCCCTCGCGACGCAATAAAACTTTTCCCAGCAGTTCACGTCCAACCAAGCGGGGATCGCGATTGAAGAACGAGCGCGGCACCGGCTTGAGCTTGGACGGCATTTTCTAAGACTACGCCTTGGCCGACGACTTGATATGCGCGAGCACCTCTTCGGCGTGGCCCTCGGGCTTAACGCTCTCGAAGATGTGGGCGATTTTGCCGTCGGGGCTGATGAGGAACGTGGTGCGAGCGATGCCCATCACCTTTTTGCCATACATATTTTTCTCTTTGACGACACCGAAGAGAGTGGCGACTTTTTTGTCGGCGTCGGCGAGAAGGGTGTAAGGCAGGCCGTACTTGTCTTTGAACTTTTTCTGGGCGGATGGCTTGTCGGCGGAGATGCCAAGCACGGTGATGCCGGCACGAGTAAGCTTACTGTATGCGTCGCGGAACCCGCACGCTTCAATGGTTCAACCGGGCGTGTCCGCTTTAGGATAGAAGAAGAGCACGACGGGCTTGCCGCGGAATTGCTCGAGAGAAGTCTCGGTGCCGTTCTCGTCGGGCAGGGTGAAAGAGGGAGCTTTATCGTTGATGTTCATAACGCATCAGTTGTACCGCAAAGCGGCGGTCTGCGCCATGGTGACCTGCGTAACCGCTTATCTACTGGCGCAAATTTCGCAACCGAAGCAGAAGCCGCGTACGGGTCCGCGGGCGATTTCGGTGCTCGAGATGGATGCGAAAGGGCGCGCGCGTATGGTTCCGGTGACGATCCTCATCCAGGACCGGTACTACGACGCGTCGCAATATCAGAGCAATCCGGTGCCGATGGCGGCGGAGCCGGGAACGGTGTACGAAGTTCTGGAAGCCAACCAGCCGGTAGGATTTTTTACGACGGAACAGCCGCAGCAACTGCGCGGCAACTGGGTGAGCGCGGGGACGTGGAAAGAGAAAACGGCCGAGCCTGAGAGCAAGCCGGCGAAGGTGGAAGTGGACCTGGGGAAGGATGACGACCGTCCGGTACTGAAGCGGCATGGGGAGTCGAATCCGAAGAGTTCGAAGCCGAGTGGGCCGGATGACCCGGATCGACCGACGTTGAAGAGGCCAGCAGAGTCGAAGGACAGTGACAGCGGGTCGGGCTCGACACCAACGATTGCCAAGCGTTCGGCCGCGCCGGTGGATGACAACCTCTCGAAAGACACGAATGAAAATGATCCGGATCGGCCGGTGCTGCGGAAGACGCCGGCAGGGGCGAATCCGACGAACGCAGGCGATGTGAAGATGGCGGCGCCGGTGCGAGTGGCTGCTCCGGCGAAGGTTGCGCCGCAGACGGGTGCGGAACAGGTGAAGCAGTACGTGGCGATTTCGGATGCGCAGAAGAGCGACTACCGTCCGTTTAAATATGAGTTGAAAGACGACGAGAAGAAAACGCTAGGCGCGAAGATGCAGAAGATCGCGGCGTTCAACTTACAGAAGTGGGCGCTGGAACATGGTGGAGTGAAGCTGGTTTCGAACCTCACCTTCACGGATTTCGATCTGCGGGCGTATGACGTGGATTACAGCAATAATCCGGAGCTGATTTTTACGGCAAGCTACAGCCCGGTGGCAACGGCGAAGACCAAGCCCATCACGTATTACCTGACACTCGTCGGGCGCGGAGATGCGACGGGCGAAGTGAGCCCGATCTTCTCGCAGATTACCGACAGCACTCGGCTGGACGCATATTCGCGGCTCGAACTGGTGGACGCGGTGGATGCCGATGGCTATGGGCGCGGCAGCTTGTTGTTCCGCGAGTATACGGATTCGGGCAAGAGCTTCGTACTGTACCGGGTGGATTCTTACAACCTGACGAAGTTGTTTGAGGGAGCTAGCGGGGAGTAGCTAGTTTAGGGTGTAGTTCACCTGAATTGTTGTTTCGACTTCAACGGGTTGTCCTTGCAGCGAATACGGTCGATAGCGCCAGAGAGACACGGCATCGGTCGCGGATTGCACAAGCTCCGGAGGGCCGGAAACCGGAGTAAGACTGCCAATCAGACCATCTTTGCGAATAATTGCGTGGAGTAAGACCGTGCCTTTGACGTGGTTGTGCTTGGCCTCGATGGGATAGAGCGGCGCAACCTTGCGAAGGATCAGACCTTCGGAAACGCCTTGGCTTACCCGGACGCGCTGAGGCAGGGCGGAGAGCGGCGCTCCGGGTGCGGCGGAGGCGGAACTCACCGACTTTTGCGGCGTTTGCATGATCTGCGAAGAGATGATGAAGTCCACAGGGATCTCGGTCCGCACGCCGACCGGCTTGCCGTTCTCGATAAAAGGCTGAAACCTCCATTTCTTGATGGAATCGATGGCGGCTTGCTGGAATATAGGATCGCCGCTCACCACCGCGATGTCTTCAGCAACGCCAGACTCGGAGATGCGAATCTTCAAGAGTACGCACCCCTGCCGAAGGCTCTGCTGAGCGTTGATCGGGTGGACGGGGGCCACTGGATTTCAATACGACAAGGCCAGTGGAGTGCGGCGGGGTCGCTGGCTGCGATGAGGGCGCTGTTGTAGCGGAAGGTTGTTGGGCGAGCAGACATCCGCAGAGTGCCAGCAGCGGAATGATTCTGGTGGGGAGGAACACAGCGAAATTGTAGCTCGCAGTGTCCAGCAAGGACAGTGACTAAATGACCTGTCAGCTTGAGACCTCATCCGGTTCTTGCAACTCCAGCTTCGCGGCTTCTTGGGCCCTACCAAAAAGCTTCGACAGAGGCGCAGCATTGATCACTGCATTTGCAGGGGCTGAAGCCCGTTTGTGCGGGGCGTTTGCGGCACGACTGAAGTCGTGCCCTGATACAAAGCGTATTCAATTCCATGCGATGGGAAACGAGAGTTTTTCAGCAAACTGTGAAGTGGTGCCCTGATAAAAACTAGCCTTTTCAAATCGCCGAATTCAAACGGCGAGATTCAACGCCGGACAGAGCCGGAGAGAATTCAACTTCTAGCCTTCCAGTTTTCTGGTTAACAGCTCGTTGACCATCGCGGGATTGGCGGCGCCTTTGGAGGCTTTCATGACCTGGCCTACGAAGAATCCGATGACTGTCTTTTTTCCAGCGCGATACTGTTCGAGCTGCTTCGGGTTGGCGGCGATGATTTCGTCGATGATCTTTTCCAGCGCGCCGCTGTCGGAGATCTGCTGCGGTTTCTCTGTTTCGTAGATCGCGGGGAAATCCTGGTTGCGCTCGAAGCATAGGTCGTAGAGATCTTTGAGCATCTTGCCGCTGATGATGCCGGCTTCTACAAGGTCTGCCGACATGGCAACGCCGTTCATCGAGATGGGCGACTGTTCGACTTCCAGACCCTTGGCTTTGAGACGACCGATTAACTCTCCCTGCACAAGGTTCGCGACCCGCTTGGGGTTCTTCGCCTGCCTGGCGGCGGACTCGAACTGGTCGGCCATGGTGCGGGTGAGGGTGAGCGTATAGGCATCGGATTCGGTGATGCCATATTCGGCGATCATCCGCGCACGGCGGGCTTCGGGAAGTTCGGGCAGTGTGCTGACGATTTCGTCGCGCCACTTTGAGTCGACGACGAGAGGAAGCAGGTCGGGCTCGGGGAAGTAGCGGTAGTCGTGGGCCTGTTCTTTCGAGCGCATGGAGTAGGTGCGGCCTTCGGCGGAGTTGTAGAGGCGCGTCTCCTGCTTCACAGTGCCGCCAGATTCGAGGACTTCGAACTGGCGCAGGATTTCGTATTCCAAGGCATGACGGATGAAGCGGAAAGAGTTGACGTTCTTGACTTCGGCCTTGGTGCCGAATTTTTCCTGACCTTTCGGGCGGATGCTGACGTTGGCGTCGCAACGCAGCGAACCCTCTTCCATGTTGCAGTCGCTCACACCCGTATAAAGGATGATTTCTTTCAGGTTCGTCAGGTATTCATAGGCTTCGTCGGCGGAGCGGATGTCGGGCTCGCTGACGATTTCGACGAGCGGTACGCCAGAGCGGTTGAGGTCGACGGACGTCTTGTCGGCGCTGTCGGGAAGGCCGTCATGCAGACTCTTGCCGGCGTCTTCTTCCATGTGCAGGCGAGTGATGCCGATCTTCTTTTTACCGGTGGGGGTTTTGATTTCGATGTAGCCGTGCTCGGCGAGCGGCTTGTCGAACTGGGAGATCTGGTAGCCCTTGGGAAGATCCGGATAGAAATAATTCTTACGCGCGAAGATGGAGCGCTCGCGAACCTGGCAGTTCAGCGCCGTGGAAGCCAGCACGGCGAACTCGACGGCCTTGCGGTTCAGCACCGGCAACGCGCCGGGCATGCCGAGACAGACCGGGCAGACGTGCGTATTCGGAGCGGAGCCGAACTGGGTGGAGCATCCGCAGAAGGCCTTGGTCGCGGTGAGGAGCTGAACGTGGACCTCGAGCCCGATGACGGGCTCATATTTCTCGAGTACGGTCGCAAGCGTGATCGGCGTGGTGGCCATAATCTTCGATTATAGCGAGACCGGCGCGGGCTGGGAGCTAGCGCACGTTCTGCAATGGAATTTCGAAGTACATCAAGTCCTGGCCGCCGTTATCGCGAACCCCGGTTACGAAGAGCGTGGCGCCGGCCAGAGGATCGTCGAGATCACTGACATCGAAGAACGCGAAGCCGGATTGCGTATTGCCGGGCTCGACGGCGCGGGCCTGGAAACGGGCGCGATCGATTTCGTCCTGATCTTCCTGTTTTAAGCCTCCGACTTTGTGGGTACGGGGGAATGGAAGAGGGTTGGTGGTGCGGGCCACGTCGTCGTTGCGCTTGGTGTGCGTCATGCGGCGAGCGATGTCGTCGGGATCGAGGGGCGAGAGCTTAGCATGCCGTTCGTGGACGACGTACTGCACCTGCATCTTCGAAAGCGAGACCGGCGAGCCGCCCTCGTTGGTGATGATGATGTTGACGGGGAGAATGCCCTTGTCGAGGTACTTCAGGCGAAAGATGGAAGCCTTCTGCGCGGTGTTGTAGGGGTCCGCGGCGATGGTCAGCTTCTCGTTGGTATGGGCATCGTGCGCGGGATAAGTGACGGCCTTCGAGACTTTGGGTGGTTCGAATTGTTTGGAAGCATAAAGCGCGAGGGCGCTTACCGCCAGGATCGCGAGGACGAGCGCAGTTCGTCGATAGGATTGCGAAATCATGCGGAGATTATGGGCCGGGTGGCCGAAGACCGCAACCGGCTTGTACTTGGACGTAGCACAGCGGCAAAGGGATAGGCTCAGTACAATGGCTGCGTGTACTTCGTCTACAGCTTGCTGATGGGCACTGCGATGCTGCTGGCCACGCCGTGGTGGCTTTTGCAGATGGCGCGGCATGCGAAGTATCGCGCGGGGCTGGCGCAGCGGCTGGGATTCGTTCCTGAGCACGCGAAGCGCGTAACCCAGCAGGTGCTGTGGATTCATGCGGTGTCAGTGGGTGAAGTGCTGGCGATCAGTACGCTGGTGAAGCAGTTGCGCGAGCGGCATCCGGACCGCAGAATTTTTGTTTCGACTACGACTGCGAGTGGAAATCAGTTGGCACGCGACCGCTTCGGCGACGAGAACGTCTTCTACTTCCCTCTCGATTTCGGTTTTGCGATTCGACCCTACCTGCGCGCGCTGCGGCCGGAGATGATCATTCTTGCGGAGACGGAATTCTGGCCGAACTTTCTGCGGCTGGCGGCGAAGTCGGGGGCGAAGATCGCGGTAGTGAATGCGCGGATCTCCGATCGATCGTTTCCCCGCTATCGCCGGTGGCAAAAACTGTTTCGAACAGTATTGCAGCCGGTGGGAATGTTCCTGGCGCAGAGTGAAGAAGACGCGCGGAGGCTGGTCGAGATTGGCGCAGAGAAAGAGCGTGTCAGGGTTGGCGGAAATTTGAAATTCGAAGTGAACAGCGCCATGAATGTGGAGATCGTGCACCAGGTCCGCGAAGGCTTCGCAGATGGTGGCGTGCAGCCGCTGATCGTCGCGGGGAGCACGGTTGAGGGTGAAGAGCCGCTGGTGCTGGCGGCGTGCGCCGAGGTGCAGAAGCAGTATCCGCAGATGGCCGTGATTCTTGCTCCGCGGCATCGAGAGCGTTTTGTTTCGGTGGCGAAGCTGGTGGAGGGTTCATCGTTTCAGCTGGTGCGGCGCACGGCGTGGAGACGCGAGCCACTGATGCCTGGCACGGTGTTTCTGCTCGACAGCATCGGGGAACTGGCATCGCTGTATGCGGTGGCCACGATCGCATTCGTGGGAGGCAGCCTGGTGCCGCGCGGGGGACACAACATCCTGGAGCCTGCGCAGCATGGGGTGCCGATTGTGATCGGCCCGCACTACGAGAATTTTCGCGACATCATTACGATTTTCAAGCGAGCGGAAGCGGTGCGGATTGTGGATGCAGAACACTTAGGCGCAGAGTTTTTAGCACTGCTGCAGAATCATGCGGAACGCTCCGGGCCGTCGTCGGTGGGGCAACGTGCGGCCGAAGTGGTGCGGGCGCAAGCGGGGGCGACGGAACGCACTTTACAGGCACTCGATAGGTTTTTGACAGGGACGCCATGAATCTGCTTTCGGACATATTCGGAGTTGGAGTCGGGCTCAGAAACACGCTGTACGACCGCGGTATTTTCCGCGAAGAACAGCTGCGCGGTCCGGTGGTCAGCATTGGGAATCTATGTGTTGGGGGCACTGGGAAAACGCCGTTTACGCAATGGTTGGGCGATCGCCTTTGCGAGCGCGGCATTCCGTTCGACGTTTTATCGCGTGGCTACGGGCGGAGTTCGACGGAGATCAAGGTTGTGGATCCGAACGGGGCGCCGTGCGAGTTCGGCGATGAGCCGTTGTTGCTGGCAAAACATTTCTCGTCGAAGTCACGCATTGACGATGAGACCTTGCCGAGGGTGATCGTTGGTCCCGATCGATACCAGGCTGGACTGGTGGCCGAGAAGGAATTTGGGCCACGATTGCATTTGCTGGACGATGGATTCCAGCATCGGCGGCTGGCACGGGATTTCGATATTGTGTTGCTGGCTCCGGACGATGCCGGCCAGGTATTGCTGCCGGTGGGGAGGCTGCGAGAGCCGTTGCGGGCGTTGCGGCGGGCGGATGCGGTGGTGGCGACGGCGGCAGTCAAGATCGAAGAGTATCCCATCGTCCCGCCACGGATTTGGCGGGTAGAACGGGACATTGTTCTGCCACCGCGGCTGCCCGCGGATGGCCGCGTCCTCGCATTTTGCGGGATTGCGCGTCCGGACCGTTTTTTTGGAGACCTCCGGCGGAACGGCTTGTACCCGGTGGGGGAACTCACGTTCCGCGATCATCATGGCTATGGCGCGAAAGATGTAGAGAAGATTGCCCGGGAAATTTCCAGCAGCGGTGCTGACTGCTGCGTGACGACCATCAAAGACATGATGAACCTCGGCGATTTAGTTCACCGGCTTGCTCCGATCTATGCCGTGGATGTGAAACTGGCGTTGGTCGACGGAGAAGCGGCGATCGACGAGATGCTCAGCGTAATCGAGGAGCGCAAGCGCACCCCAGTCAGGAATGGCCATGAGCAAAGAAGCTAATACCGAGCGGTTGTCGACGATCCTGGAAACGTTGAGCGATATCACGGTAACGCTGGTGGCCGATTTTGTCGCTGGAGCGGCGACTTACGCTGGCGTTCCGGTAGCGATTCGATTGGCGGAGTTGGGGGTGACGGTGTTCCCCGTCGGCGTGGTGGGCGAGGATGAAGCAGGCCAACAGATTCTTCATGCGCTCCACGAGCATCGCATCAGCACGAGCGGAATCAACAAGCTCAAGAACTACGCCACGCCTAGCGATGCGAGTGCGGAACTGATTCACGGCGAGCATCCGGCGCTAATGAATTTGATCGAGCATGCGCGTAAGTTTGCCGGTGCATCGGAGGCAGTCTTCGTTTGCGATTATGGGGTGGGGGCCGCAAGCCCGAGGTTACTGAACTTCATCAAGTCGAATCGATGCCTGCAGGAGAAGACGCTGGCGGCGCGATCGCGAGATCGACTTACCGATTTCGAGCAACTCACAACCGCGATTGCCACCGAGGCGGAGATCGAGCGCGCGATTGGGCTGGAACTTGGCGGGGATCCGAAAAAACTGGCGGTGGCGGGCAAAGGAGTCATCGAGGAAATGCGGCTGGAGTCGTTGCTGATGATCAGCAAAGACAAGTTGCTGGCCTATAGCGGGTCGCGCAAGCCGATGGCGGTAGTTCCACCCGCTGCGGCGTCCGTGGAGCAGATCGACGTGCTGGGAGGGATCTTTGTCGCGGCGCTCGCGACGGGGGCGGAAGCGGTGGATGCTGCGCAGGTTGCGGCCCATGTCACCAGCTTCCTGCTGAATCGAACGGCGGCGGGCAAGCGAGTACGGCGCGAGGAGTTGCTGGCGTCGCTGGCTCTTCCGAAAACGGCGGGGCGAGTTCGGTAAGGGTTGTCATCGGGTACACTGAAAGGTGTCCCCTTCTCCGACAACTGAGCCACAAAAGATCCTGATCTTGCGCCTGGGATCGATGGGCGACATTCTGCATTCGCTGCCGGCAGTGGCAGCGTTGCGCGCGAGCCTGCCTTCGGCGGGGATTGGCTGGGCGGTGGAAGAACGCTGGTCGGCCTTGTTGTCGACGCCGGCGGCGCGACTCGGGCCGCGTGGAGCGGAGAAGCCGCTGGTCGATAACATCCATATCGTCAATACGCGCGCTTGGCGGAAGAGTCCGTTCTCCCCTGAAACCTGGAAAGCGATGCGGCAGTCGATTGGCGGAATGCGGGCCGTGGGCTATGACGCGTCGCTGGATATCCAGGGGGCAATGAAGTCGGCAATGCTGGGAAGTTTCGTGCGTCCGCGACGGAAGTTCGGGTTTGCGAAGCCCTGGGAGAGCGCGGCCGCGATTTTTTACGATCAAACGGTACCCGCTTCCGGAACTCACATCGCGGAACAGAATCTATCGCTGGCCATGGCACTCGGAGCACAAGGCTCCGCGGCGAATCCGTATCCGATTCCCGTCGATCCTTTGACGGAAGCTTGGGCGGAGCGGGAGTTGAAACCGGGACGCGAGTTCGCGATTCTCAATCCGGGGGCCGGGTGGGGGTCGAAGTGTTGGCCGGCGGAAGGATTCGGGGAAGTTGCGCGCAGGCTGGCAGCTAGCGGGATCGAGTCGGTGGTCAATTTTGGGCCGGGTGAAGAGTCGCTGGCGAGCGAAGTGGAAACATCGAGCCAAGGGGCGGCGCGAAAAATTTCAGGATCACTGGCGGAGCTAATTGCGTTGACGCGGCGCGCGAGCTTATTTATCGGTGGAGATACTGGGCCTTTGCATTTGGCGGTTGCGCTGAATACTCCAAGTGTTGCGTTGTTCGGGCCCACCGATCCGGCGAGGAACGGGCCTTACGGGGGACAGGCGACGGTGTTGCGGAGTCCGCAAAGCCTGACATCCCATAAACGCACGTCGCACCTCGATGACGGGTTGGCCGAGATCAGCGTGGAGCAAGTGATGACAGCGGCTTCGAAAGTGTTGGGGAGGAACGTTGGCTAGCGTGCAGCCTTCCGGCTGGAGCAGGATCGCACGGCGGATCCGCGTGCCCTTGGGATTCGTGTTTGCAGTTTTGTATTTCTGGCTGGCGAAGCCGACATGGATTTCTATTGGGGTTGGAGCGGCGGTTGCCGCCGTGGGAGTAGGAATTCGTGCGGCGGCGGCGGGACACGTGAGGAAGAACCGGGAACTCACGACGACGGGTCCGTATGGTTACACACGCAATCCGCTGTACCTGGGTTCGATGATCATCGCGTTGGGATTCGGGATTGCTTCGCGCAACTGGTGGGTGGCGGTGGCGATCGTGGTGCTGTTCCTGGCGATCTACCTCCCGGTGATCCGGTCGGAAGAAGAGTTCCTGCGCTCGGAATTCCCGGGATTCGATGAGTATTGCACCCATGTTCCTCGTCTAATCCCAAGGGTACGAGCTGCGCGGGAAACCGCGAAAGGCTCGTTCTCGAAAGAGCTATATTTGCGGCACCGCGAGTACAATGCCACAATCGGGGCGATTACGATGCTGGCGGCCCTGGCAGTGAAGCTCGTCTTTTATTCAAGATAACCGAGTGACCTTCTTGCGACTTCGAATTCTGTACTGCCTGGCCTTCCTGTTGTCGTGCATTCCCTTGGGAGGCGTAGGCCAAACAACCGGCAAAGCTCCATCCGGGCCGGGACCGACGACAGCTTCGATTGGGACCTCGTATTACATCCAGCCGCTCGCGCCTAATTTTCACCTGCCGGTCGGAGAGCAGTTCTCCTACGATGCCGACTGGAGACTGTGGACCGCGGGCAATGCCACGATCAAACTGAGCAACAACGGCAGTGAATATCACGTCAGTGCGACCGCCGATTCGGTGGGCGTGGTGGCGATGCTGTACCGGGTGGCCGACCGGTTTGATTCGTACTTCGACGCGCGTTCGCTGTGCTCTTCCCACATCACGAAGCACACGGAAGAGGGGACGCATAAACGCGAAACCAACATCCGGTTCGACTATCAGAAGCGCAAGGCGATGCTGGACGAGCGCAACCTGAAAGACAATGCGACCAAGCACCAGGAACAGGATATTCCGCCGTGCGTGACCGATGTGCTCTCAGGGATTTTGTATGGCGCGACGCTGCCGCTGCATGACGGCGCGACTTATAGCTTCCCGCTGAACGACGGCGGGAAGACGGTCAACGTGCAAGCGCACGTCGAAGGGCATGAAGAAGTGAAGACGCCGGCGGGTACCTTCCAGACGATCCGGGTACAGCCCGAGGCCGATTCAGGTGTGTTGAAGCAGCGCGGGAAAATCTGGGTATGGTACACGAACGACGGCCAGCACATCCCGGTACTCATGCGGGCACGCATGTTTTGGGGAACGCTGACGATTCGCCTTACCCGCATCGACCGGCAAAAAGAATAGCTGTTAGATGATCCGATAGCGCTCGCGCAGCAGCCGCTGCAGCCGCGGTTTGTAGAGCAAATCGAAGGCGAGTTCTTTGTCGGGAAACATGGCCAGGGCGGCGCGCTTGGCATCGTTGGCCATCTGGGTGGCTTCTTCACGGCCCAAGTGCGGATCCTGCGCGATCACCGACATGACCATGTCGATCATGATCTGCAAGCGCCGTAATTTCTTTCTTTCCTCTTCGTCTTCCTGCGGATGCTGGGGCGTGCCGGTAGGTTCCACTTGTCCTGAAGCCATGGGTCTCCTCATCGGAGGGCAATTCAGCGTTGCCAGGAGCTGAAGGTCCGCCGTTGCTGCTCAGTTTTACGTGCCACTTACTACTAACTTGGATGTCGAGTTCCCGCCTTGCTGGTTGCCAGCCAACGCTGCCGGGGCCCGCCCCACGAACCGCATTGCGGCGCATCATACACCCGCTCTTCGCAGGCGCTGAATAGATTTCTGGCCGGCACAGGCATGGCTCCTGCGTAGTTACTCTTCGCGACAACGCAGGGAGTGTCTACAATCGAGGGGTGATTGCTCATCTTCGCGGCAAGATATTGGCCAAGCGGCCCAACCAGGCAATTGTGGAGTGCGGGGGCGTTGGTTATGACGTCACGATCAGTGTGCCTACGTTTTCGGAGCTTGGCACAGAAGGCGCTGAGGCATCGTTATATATCCATACGCACGTGCGCGAGGACGCACTGGCGCTGTATGGGTTCGTGCGTCCAGAAGAGAAGTTACTGTTCGAACGATTGCTGACGGTAAGTGGGATTGGGCCGAAACTGGCAATCACGGTTCTGAGCATGGCCGCACTGGAAGTTGTGGGAGCGATCCGTGGCAATGATGTCACGCGACTGACGAAGATTCCCGGTGTCGGCAAAAAGACGGCGGAACGGATGATCCTCGAGCTGAAAGACAAGCTCGATCACTTTGGAGCTGCGCCCGCGGTGACGAGTGTGAACCAGGTGGAAGAGGATGTGATCTCCGCGTTGGTGAACCTGGGCTATCAGAGGGCGGCGGCGGAGCATGGGATGACGCGGGCGCTGAAGTCGGGGACAGCCTTGAACTTCGACGAATTGTTTCGAGCGACCTTGGGGATGCTGTCACGCTAGTCATGCGCAAACTGTCTCGGATACTTCTGGTGGCAGGGTTGTTCGCAGGCTGGGGTTTCGCGCAGCAAAGTGGTCCCGAGAAATCGCCAACCGATGCTGCGCAACCCGACAAAGAAAAGCCAAAAGGCGTGATTCACATCCAGCAGGTGGAGCATATGCCGGAAGTCCATGCGACCCAGGCTTGTGTCAATCATTCGTGGGCGGCCTCACTTGCGGCGGTATTGAAGGTGGAGAACGCGGAGATCCCGCAGGACGCGTGGCTGGACAAATATTATGGCGGCGATGTTTGCATGGAACAGATGGGCACGCCGGAAGAACTCATCCGCAAAGGCGAAGGGGAATACATCCTGGAGGATGGACGGCACGTTGAGGTGAAGATGCAGTACTTCTCGGGCATGCCGTCGAATGTGTCGTCGCTGCTGGTGCCGATCATGCAAGACGAAGTACTCATCCTGTTCGTCGATGGCAAGGCGGAGTTATTGGTGGGCGCGATGTGGGACGAGTATCGATCACCGCGCGGCGAGCGGATGATCGACCTGAAAGAGCTTTACTTGCTCGATCCGCTACTGGCGGGAGAGAAGCAGAAGGTGGTTCTCGAGACCGACAGCGAGGATTTTGCGAAGATCTCCGGCTTCATGAAAGTGAAAGCGGTTGACCCTCATCCGCAGTATTGGCCTAAGTAGCCTTTCTCCCGCGGGCTTTCTCGAATTCTCCGTAGAGCACGACAAAAAAATAAGCTCCAAGCAGCGCGAGTTCCGGCTCGATGGCGTGGCGATATTTCGCGTTGGCGTAGGTGATGTAGTAGGGCAGCGGGTAGACGAACACGACTGCGAGAAACAAGAACCATCCCGGAGGACGCCGGGTGAGCGCAAACAACAAGCCCAGGAAGCTGACGACCGAAAGCCACCACACTTCCCAAGGCTGCCACCATTCGTTGGCCTGGTAAATGACCGAGGTGCCATCCCAGAACCACTGGATGCGACGCCAGGTCAGCGCGCGAAATTCCGCAGGATAGTTATGCAGGAAGGTGACCGCAAGCTGCTTGCGGTCTTCCATATAGCCGATTTCTTCGAGATCGTGAAAGCGCTGAAGAAGCCGGGCGCTGCCCGTGGGATGGAGCGGTCCGAATCCCAGGGCCGTGCTGCCGTGAAAGTTGCCGAGCTGAAATTCCAGCCAGAAGTTGTCGCGTACAAAAATGAACTTGTGAAAGATTTCGTAGTTGCGCAGCAGCCAGGGCGAGAGGACAGCGAAGAACATAACGGCGGAGATGGCAGCCGGAGCGAACCATCGTTTACCGCAGCGAGCATTGCGAAAGGCGGCGTAGAGTCCGCTGAAGGGAAGCAGGCTCACGAGCGCGGGATTGGCGAGGCTGGCCAAACCCCATGCAGCGCCGAAACCGATCCATCGGCGAACGGTTCCCTTCTCTGCGAGATCCATGGTGAGAATGAAGAGCCAGGTGAGGAGCAGCGCGCTGAAGGAGAATTCCCAGATCCAGGTGATGTCCCAACGAAAGAAAACGGGAAAGAGGGCCCACGCCCAGGCTGCGAGCAGCCCGGTGCGGCGGCCCAGAGTGCGCAGTGAGAGTTGGTGAATGAGGATGGCATTGGCGGCGCCGAAAACGCAATTCATGGCCAGCAGAGTGATACGGGCCATGGCTGTATACGAGCCAAAGATGCGATAAAGAAGCGAACCAAGGAAGGGATAGACGGGTGGGAAGGCGGCGGTGTATCCGGTTTCACCACCATAGGGAGAAGAGAAACCGTGGCCAGTGGCCAGACGCTCGATGAGGCGTCCCACTTCGTTAAAAGGCGATGGAGTTGGAAAGTTGTAGCTCTTCCACCAGAGCATGCTGGCGATCCGAAGCACGAAAGCGACCGCGAAGAGGGCGAAGTACAGCCTGCGAAAGCCAGGGTTTGCGGCGTCGGATGTGGTGACAAGTTCCTGAGGGGCAAGCGCCATCGGCCTATTCTCGCAGAAGCAGAGCAAATGGCGAGCGTGTCCCGGTTGTCTTGCGATATTCGCCGGAGGATGGAAATCCACTCTACAGTAAAGCCCCACCTCCATGCGGTCTGGTAAATAAGTGTGGAGTGTTGCGAAAGTAAACGCACGCCCCGCCTCCGTAAAGCTCTGCCCTGCCGTGGCTTGCGAGCAGGACCACTTATTCGAACCGGGAGTCTGTGGCTAAATCGACACATCGATGGGGCAGCCCAGGCTTGTAATCTATTACCAGCTCGCGAGATAGGGTTTGTACCTATTGGGATTTGAACAAACAATTCGAACATCGGTCGAGTGTCACGGCGTGGGACTGCACAGTGGCGCGCCGGTACATTTGCGGATACTGCCCTCGCCCGCGGGCGAAGGGATTGTATTCCGCCGCACTGATCTGGACAGTTACGCGATCGAAGCGACGGGACGGAATGTTGCAAAAGTCAGCTACGCGACCAGTTTGATGAAGAAGGGCGTGCTGATATCGACCACCGAGCACCTGCTTTCAGCCTTCATTGGGATGGGCGTGGATAACGCGATCGTCGAGATCGACAACCTCGAGTTGCCGATCCTGGATGGCAGTGCGCAGCCGTTCGTGGAGATGATCGTACGCGCGGGGCTGCGCAAACAGCGGCGCAAGCGAAGCTATATCCGGATCGTGAAGCCGGTTGAATTGCGCGAAGGGGACAAGTTCATCGCGGTATATCCGTACGACGGGTATTCGGTGAGTTATTCGATTAACTTCCCGCATCCGCTGATCGGACGCGAGAGTTTTGAGGTCGAGCTTTCGAATGGGAATTTCCTGCGGGAGATTGCTCCGGCGAGGACGTTCGGTTTTTTACGCGATCGTGACGCCATGCTCAACATGGGGTTGATTCGCGGAGCTTCCGAGCAAAACGCGATCGTACTGACCGACGATGGCATTAAGAATCCGCCGCTGCGCTACCCTGACGAATTCGTGCGACACAAGGTTCTCGACTTGATCGGCGATCTGGCTCTGTTGGGGCGGCGACTGCTGGGACGAATCGTGGCGGACCGGGCGGGTCATGCGATGCATACAGCGCTGGTGTCGAAGATTCTGCGCGATCAATCGTTCTGGCAGGAGTCAACGGTTGATGACGAGGATGAGCGCGAGATTCCTGGCTTTCGGGAACCGGCGTCCGTCGCCGAACGCTTGTAATTCAGCCGCGCTAAACTCCCTGGTTCCAACTTTGATTAACGTTGAGATAGAGCGGTAGGGGCTCATCGAGAGAACGCTCGCTGAGCCAACTTTCAAGGCGTAACTTGTAGGGCAGCGGCACGAGGAGGAAGCAGATTCCGGCGTGGCCAGTGTTATCCGCCCAACTAACTTCACCCTTGCCTTCGATGATGCCTTTGCCTTCCGGCAGCTCAAATTTCCATTTCATGGTGAGACCGGGAGTGAAGATGGTGCTGCACTCGATCGCCATTCCGCCGAGACTCAGGTTGGTGATGGAAACGGCATCGCTCGAGCTGCCGTAATCAAAGGTAGCGAAGAGGTTCACCGCGTGCCGGAAATAGCGGCGTCGTTCGCGGAGAATCAGGCCTTGTGCCGCGCGAAAGCTGCGCATGGCTTTGTCGATAGCGAGAGGCTTCTCAAGCACGAAGTTGGCGCCCGCTTTGAAGGCAGACGTCACAGGGATGGAACTGGTGAGAGCAAAGATGATAGCGTGACGCGTCATGGGCAGTTGACGCATAGATGCCAGGAAGTCCATGGCGCCGGGCGAATCAGTGTCGACGATGATGGCTTCGTACTTTTGAGTATTGAGAAGCTTGCGACTGCTTTCCGGCGAAGTGCATTGATCAGTGTGGATGCCGAATTCCGGCAACATGGGGCGGAGAGTCCGGATTACCTTGGCATCCTCAGACAACAATAGTGCACTTAGCGGCATTATGCAGATAGTAGACCGGTGGAAGCCATCGAACCACGTGCCGGAAGTACCTAAGCGATATGCCGGATGCGGAGGGCCAACGGGAATCCGCGGCAGCGCATAATAAGAGGAATGCACACCGCTTTCCTTTCGCTCGGTTCAAATGTGGGAGATCGCTTGGCGCAGCTGCGCGAGGCATGCGAGCGACTGCAGGATGCCGGCGAGGTGGTGCGGATCTCTTCCTACTATGAAACTGAGCCGATGGAGTTCACCGCGCAGCCGTGGTTTCTGAATTGTGTGGTGGAATTACGGACCGAGAGCCTTCCCGTGGAATTGATGCGAATACTCTTAAAGATTGAGCGCGCGATGGGCCGCGAGCGAAATCAGGCAAAAGGTCCGCGGAATATCGATCTGGATTTATTGCTCTACGATGACGAAACGGTTACCACACCGGAGTTGACTCTGCCACATCCGGCGATGCATGCAAGGCGCTTCGTACTGGTTCCACTGGCTGAAATCGCGCCTGGGGCGACGCATCCCATTTTGCAAAAGAGCGCACGGCAACTACTCGCGAGCCTCCCCGAAGGTGGGGAAGTGCACCGGTGGGTGGCACCGGAAGATTAAAAAAATGTCAGACGGCAGGGATAGCGCTGCGATTCGTTGCGCGAGGGGAGTACAACGATCAAAGTTAAACGCTGTGTAATGAACAGTAACCATACTGTTATGTGAGGTTGCGGAAACCTGCATAGGCAGCGGGTCCGGCAAGGGTAGCCTGTGGAAAACCCGCATAAAATCTAGCGAAAATGCTGTTCAAATTGTGCGCGCATGTAATATGATGTGCCCAATTGAGCACCGCCACAAGCTGAAAAGCCGCATGGATCGCGGGTTTCCGTGGAGTCCTGCAGGTACTTCCGAAGGCGGACGGACTCAAATATCAAGGAGGATTTTTCCTATGGCAGCAGGCATGACCAAGACACAACTCGTCCGACACATGGCCGAGACCCACGAAGTGAGCAACAAGACCGCCGCAGCGTTCCTCGAATCGCTCGCAGAAATCGCAGTCAAAGAGACGAAGAAGAACGGCGTGTTCGTGATCCCCGGCCTTGGCCGCCTGGTGAAATCGAATCGCAAGGCACGCGTAGGCCGCAATCCGCAGACCGGCGAGCCGATCAAGATTCCTGCGAAGACCGTCGTGAAGTTCCGCGTGGCCAAGGCCGCGAAGGATTCCATCGCTCCTGGCAAAAAGTAATTTTTGCTTCGACGGATGTGCAGAAGGCCGGCTTTATCAGGCTGTTACGAAACGAGGCTTT
>PLWX01000262.1 GCA_003151155.1 Acidobacteriaceae bacterium | reverse complement strand
ACTAGGCCGACTTCGTTAGAGATGTCCCCATGGGTTGTCGGTGCCGCTGCATTCGCTCCCAGCAAAAACGACGCCGTCGCCCGTGCCTGCTCCATATAAGAGCGCGGCTTTCCCGCGCCGCCACTACCTGTTCTCCCGCCGGCCACGCTTGCTAACAGCAGCGATCCCCACAGAATGAACATCCAAGTCGAGCCCCGATCTCTGTGTCTGTCTCCCATGATGTGCCAAACTTAACACTTGCCAAACCCGGTAGAAATCGGCAGAAGCCCCTAACACCCTTAGGGGCATTGCCAGGTAGGAGGGGCTAAATACGCCCTAGTACCCCTACCATTTGGGAACAGGAACCCCCGTCCTCCGTGCTAGAATTTTTCCCGTTTGGGCATCTTTTCTGCTTCGTTTCGAAACCAACCTACAGCGCATTTTGCGCTGCGAGGGTTCAGTCGGGCTCTGCAAGAGGTCTGCAAAATGAAAGCAATTCTCTTTGTTGATGACCACGAAGTACTGGCTCGCCTCAGCTGCGAGATCCTCGAAATGCAGGGTTACAAGGCTGTCAGCGCCTACAGCGCGCAGGATGCACTCAGCAAGTTCGATACCGAGACATTCGACCTCCTCGTCACCGACTTTCGCATGGAAGGCATGAACGGCTTGGAACTCGCCAAGCGCGTCCACCAGAAAAATCCCGAGGTCCCCGTCATCATCGTCACCGGCTACGGCCCGATCGACGGCGGTCAGGATGTTAAAGCCTGCCTCCAGAAGGAAGAGCTCTTCCCCGCCCTGCTGGAAAAAATCAAGATGTACCTTGAAGACGCCAACGAGTTGGCCCCCGCCGAACGAGCTTCATAAACTTGCGTTTTGAAGTCAGGCCGCCACGCGCGGCCTTTTTGCTTTGACCGCCTGCCAACCCCGATCATTTATCCTGTGGCGTGCCCCGCCTCATCGTGAATGCCGACGATTTCGGATTGACCCGCGGCGTGAACCGCGCCATCGTCCAGGCCTTCCAGCACGGCATTGTCACTTCGGCAACGCTGATGGCCAACGCGCCTGCTTTCTCCGAAGCAGTGTCTCTCCTCAGCGCACTTCCCGAATATCAGTCTCGAGAGCTCAGCGTCGGTTGTCACATCGTGCTCGTCGACGGCACACCTCTTTCGCCGCCCGAAACCATTCCTTCGTTGCTTGATCCCGCGGCATCCGCGCCGAGGTTTTACAAAAAACTTTGGAGGTTCGCTCTCGTCGCTGCTCGCGGGAAAATCTCCGCTCGCGAAGTCGAACTCGAAGCCTCCACCCAAATCCAAAAACTCCAGCAAGCTGGCGTTACCGTCTCCCACATCGACTGTCACAAGCATTCGCACATGTTCCCGCCGGTGCTCGAAGGTGTTCTCCGCGCCGCTGCCAGACACCGCATCCGCTCTATTCGCAATCCCTTTGAACCCTCGTTCGCGCGTCTGTCTCGCATTAGGTTCAGCGGCAAAAATGCTCTGCGCTCCGTCGAAACCGCGCTTCTCAACCGCCGTTACGCGCGAGCATTCCGTGAAGCCGTACAGCGCCATGGCCTCTCCACCACCGATGGAAGCGTCGGCGTCACCGTAACCGGCACCCTCGATCTCAATCTTTTCGTCGAAACCATTCGCACTCTGCCTCGCGAAGGGACCTATGAATTCGTCTGCCACCCCGGTTACAACGACAACGATCTCTCCTCCGCCGGCACGCGCCTCTTACAATCGCGAGAAACGGAATTGGCTGTGCTGTGTTCCACCGAAGCTCGCGCAGAACTGCAATCGGCCCATGTCGAGCTCATCAATTTCTGGAATCTTGTGACGGACGCTGAATCGAAACCTGCGATCCCCCATCCAATGCCGTAGCCTAAGTGAGGTCTATGAGAATCGGCATCACGTGTTACCCAACCTACGGTGGCAGCGGCGTCGTAGCCACTGAACTCGGCATCGAGTTGGCCCAGCGCGGGCACCAGGTTCATTTCATTTCGTATTCGCAACCCATCCGCCTTACCGAGCCTCACCCCAATATTCACTTCCACGAAGTCGAAGTCTCGCGCTACCCGCTCTTCGAATATCCACCTTACGATCTCGCTCTCGCCACTCGTATGTCCGAGGTCGCGGAGATCTATAACCTCGACCTGCTCCACGTGCATTACGCGATCCCGCACTCCGTCAGCGCGTTTCTCGCCCGCGAGATGACTGCCTTCGGCCCCGGACGCAAACGCCATCTTCCTTTCGTCACCACCTTGCACGGCACTGACATCACGCTCGTCGGCCTTGATCGTTCCTACCTCCCGATCACCCGCTTCTCCATCGAGAAGAGTGACGGCGTCACCGCCATCTCGCATTACCTGCGCGAGAAAACGCTGCAGGAATTCGAGGTGAGAAATGAAGTACGCGTCATTCCCAACTTCGTGAACTGCGATCTCTATCGTCGTGACATCCATGCCGCTCGTTATCGCGCGGAGTGGGCGAAAGAAGGCGAACGCATCGTCACCCACCTCTCGAATTTCCGTCCGGTCAAGCGCGTGCCCGATGTCATCGAGGTCTTCGACCGCATCCAGAAGCAGATTCCCGCCAAACTGGTAATGATTGGCGACGGTCCGGATCGCTCGCGTGCCGAGTGGATGGTCGTCGAAAAGAAATTGCAAGACCGCGTTCTCTTCCTCGGCAAGCAGGATGAAGTCCACGAAAAGCTTCCGGCTGCCGATCTCATGCTGATGCCCAGCACCCTGGAATCGTTTGGTTTGGCCGCCCTCGAAGCCATGGCCTGTGAAGTCGTTCCCGTCGCCACCAACGCCGGCGGCACTCCCGAATTAATCGATCACGGTCTCGACGGATTCCTCACCGAAGTCGGCGACATCGATGCCATGGCGAAGTACAGCATCGAAATTCTCAGCGACGATGAAAAGCTGCGAGAGATGGGTAAGATGGCGCGCTTCAAAGCGCAGTCCACTTACTGCGCATCAAAGATCATTCCCATGTATGAGGATTTTTATCGCGAAGTGCTGGAGCGCGCTTCGTAAACCGCACCTGCCACGGAACCGCCCATATCTTCCGGCTGCGGAATCGGCAGCGTCACGCGAATCAGCGTTCCCTTGCCCGGCGTGCTGTCGGTCTCGATGTGCGCGGAGTCCCCATACAACACCTGCAGTCGCTCGGTGACGTTCGCCATGCCGATCCCGGTGCCAGAGCTCGGCGCTTCTTCGCTGAACCCCACTCCGTCATCTTCTACTTCGATCACCACGCGATTGCCCGCAACCCGGCTGCGCAAATAAATGCTTCCACCATCGATCCGCGGCGCCACCCCATGCTTGATCGCGTTCTCCACCAGCGGCTGCAACATCATGCTCGGCACCATCACTTCCAGCGATGCCGGCTCCAGTTCTTTCAGAACCCGCAATTTGTCCGGGCCAAAGCGAACCACTTCAATATCGAGATAATCGTCGATGAAATCGAACTCTTCGCTCAGCGGCACAAACGCATCCGTAGTGCGCATTAGTCGCCGCAGAATGCTTGCCAGCTTCACGATCATCTCGCGCGCCTTGTCCGGATTGAACCGCACCAGCGACGATACCGAGTTCAGCGTGTTAAACAGGAAGTGCGGATTGATCTGGCTCTGCAGCGCTTCCATACGCGTCTGCAACAGCAACCGTTCCTGCTCCTCCAGTTTCATCTCAATGCGCGCATTGTTCAGCACCTTCAGCGCAATCGCCACGCACATCACCGTGCCCGCGTACACCGCCAACTGCACGCCCCAGTAAGGACTGTAAAGCGCGAACAATCGCTTCGGCAGCATGCGATGCAATTCCATGCGCGCAAACGTCAATACCAGGATCAGCACGAAAAACGACGTCTGCCAATCGATCAACGACTTCTTGATGCTCCGCCGAATCCACCGGTAGATGCTGAGATCGAATAGCGGCGAGAACGACCAGATCACCTCGCGGTCCTGCGCGATGTGCCGCAACAACCCCGCCAGGATGCCGACCAGAAAATTGAACGGCAGGGTCAGCCATTCTCCCGCCAGCAGCGCCGGCAGCGCCACCACCATGCCTCCGCCGGCTCCCACCACCCGCCCGCCAATCACCCCCATAAGGATCGAAAACTCAAATCCCATGTCGGCGGCCAGGAAGTTCTTCACCCAGTGCCGCGTCAGCACGCCCAGCGCGATCGGGATACTCACGATCGTGATCAGCTCGATTTTTTCTTTGAGGGTGCGCTCTTCGTGAAAGAGCAATTGGCGAAACCGTCGTGCGCGGACCAGCACGCTACTCACGGCCGCGGCAGCGCCGAGCCGTATCAGCAACGTAATCAGGATGAGTTTCTGGTCCACCATCAGTCGTCAGACGATCTTCTTGCGAACTGTCTCCAGTACCGCTTCTATCTTAGACGCATCCTGCGCCCCGCCCTGCGCCATATCTTTATTGCCGCCACCCCGACCGCCAAGTTCGCCTAACGCTTCTTTCATCAGCGCTCCCAAATCATTCGCCAGTCCAGGTGCCTGGGCAAACACCACGCCAGGCTGCGTGCCCCCACATCCGAGCAGTGCGACCACCGTGCCCTGTCGCGTGAGTCGCTGCGCCAGCAACTTGATAAACGCCAGGTCGCGGTCCGCATAAAAGCGCACCACCGTCTTCGCATCTCCCAGCGAAGCCAGCAATGCATCCGACGTCAACGACGCAATCTCTTCCAGCAGCTTGTGTTCGCGCTTCGCTCCCGCTTTCTCTTCTTCGATCAGCTTCCGCACCTGTGTCGGGATCTCGTAGATGTGAGTGGAGAATACCCCCGCGGCTTCCGTCAGGGTTTCGAAATCTTTGCGTGCCGTCGCCACCGCTCGCATTCCGCAGACAAACTCCACCCGGAATCCCTGCTTCTCCTTCGAAATCTTCCGCAGCAGGATCGCCCCAATCTGCCCGGTGGAACGCACATGCGTCCCTCCACACGCATTCAGATCGAAGTCCTTAATATCGATGAGTCTCAATTTCTCTCGTTCCGCCGGCGGAATCTTCCGCACGCCCATCGCCCGCGCTTCCTCCAGCGTCGCGTACTTGATCTCCACCGGACGGTCCTCCGCGATTACGTCATTCGCCAGCATTTCCGCACGGTGCACCTGTTCCGCTGTCAGCGCTTTCGTATCGAGATCGATCGTGCAACTCTCCGCCCCCATGTGGAACGAAACGGTGGGCATCTCGAACAGCGAGATAAACGCCGCCGATAGCACATGCTGTCCCGTATGTTGCTGCATGTGATCGCGCCGACGCTCCACGTCGATGAACCCGCGAACCCGTTCGCTTCCCAACGACTCCAGGTCTGCGCCTTCAACCAGGTGCTGGATCGCACCATCTTCACGCTCGCTGACTTCGATCACGCGCACCTTCGCCGCACTTTCCGCGGCTTCCAGTTCCAGCCACCCCGTATCGGAAACCTGTCCCCCGCTGGTCGGATAAAACGCCGTCCGATCGAGCACTACGTTCACCTGCCCGTCGGAAGCTGGCTGCGCCTCCACAATCCCCGCCGCGAAGTTCAGCAGAAAACTATTGTTGTAATAAAGCCGTTCCGTCATGAATCCATCTCTCTCAATAGAAAAACTGCTTCAGCCGCGCTCGGTTGAAATCCCAGACACCCGAGTCAAGCGTCGCTCTAATCCGCTCTCGAACATCCAGGTAAAGTGGCGCTTCAGCGCCGCGTCTCGACCGCAGAAATCGGGGCTTTAGCCCCCAGGGCTTAATAAGGTTGAATAATCCCGCCTAAGTTCCGCGACTTCGGCCGCGCCGCCTTCCCAAAGTACGCCGCGATCACATCGATATACTTCAACCCACTCCCAGTATTAAAGAGCACTACGCGATCACTCTCTTTCAAAAATCCGTTTTCTCGCAGCTTCCAGTAAGCCGCCAGCGCCGCCGCTCCTTCCGGTGCCGCGAACACTCCTTCATCCCGCGCCCAATTGGAAAACGCGCACATGATCTCATCATCCGTCACCGCCACCGCCGTCCCGCCACTCGCTTTCAGGATGTGCAGAATCTCGCGGTCCCCAAACGGTTTCGGCACCCGCAATCCCGCCGCCGAAGTCTGCGCGTTCGCCCACATCTCCATCGTCTCGCGATGTTCCTCCCACGCCTTAACCACCGGCGCGCATCCCGCTGCCTGCGCGCAGATCATCTTCGGACGCTTCGCCCCAATCCACCCTAGCGTCTGCATTTCGTCAAACGCTTTCCACATCCCCAGCAAACCAACCCCGCCACCCGTGGGATAGATAATCGCCTCCGGCAACTCCCACCCCAGTTGCTCGGCGACCTCGTACCCCATCGTCTTCTTGCCTTCCACGCGAAATGGTTCTTTCAGCGTCGAGATGTCGAACCATCCCTCGGCCTGTTTGCGCTCACCCACCATCCGCGCGCAGTCGCTGATCAACCCATCGACATACGTGACCTTCGCCCCATAGCCTTCGCACTCCATGCGATTCGCCATCGGCACATCTTTCGGCATAAAGATGTGCGCCTCGATCCCCGCCGCCACGCAATATGCCGCCAGCGCACTCGCCGCATTCCCCGCCGAAGGAATCGCGATCTTCTTGATCCCATACGAGCGCGCCATCGTCACCGCCATCCCCAGCCCGCGCGCCTTGAACGACCCCGTCGGGTTCAGCCCTTCATCTTTAATAAAGACATTCTTCTCTTTGCGGCTTGGCAGCAGCGGCGTAAATCCTTCGCCCAGCGTCACCGGTTCGACATCCGGCAGAACATCCTTATAGCGCCACATCGACGCCGGCCCGGCCGCCACGGAGTCGCGCTTTGCGTTCGCAAATTCATACCGCACCCATAGCGGTCCCGCACATTTCGTGCAAACGTTCTGCGGACCACCCGGCGCGAGCTTCTCCCCGCATCGCGCACACTCGAAATGCGAAATCTTCGCCATTGAACTCCGTCCTATGCCGGCAAACTATCGCGCAGCGCCTTCGTCTTTCGGAACCACGGCCGCTCCCGCCGTTTTTGAAATCCTGGCATGTTGCGCCGCTTCGACAAAATACTGTCCAGCAACTGTCGAGCCTCCGCCTTGCGTCCTTGTGCCGCCAGGAACTCCGCGTAGTGATACTGCGTCTCGGTCAGTGTGGAAGTTCGTGTAACGGCTTCAAACATCTGCCCCGCCCGCTCCGGTTGCGCAGTCTTCCAGTAGGCGAACGCCAGCAGTCCACCCGCGCGCTGAAAGTCGTACCGCGGGTCCTCCGCTACCGTGCGCTCTAAGTCCGGCAGCGCCTCGTTGTACATCCCAAGTTCCATCTCCGCCACCGCGCGCCGATAAAAAGGATCGACGGAATCCGTGCGCGACGAGATCGCCCGGTCGTAGGCGTCTTTCGCTTTCGCCCACTTTTCTTCGTCGAGATAAATCTGCCCCAGTTCCTCGTAGTTCCCCGCCGATGGGTTATCGACAATCGCCGACTCCAGTTCGCGCTTGCGCGATCCGCGTTTCACGAACTTGAACGCTCCCGGATCGGTCAGTTCCGGCAACGCTTCCACCGCCAGGTAAATCAACGCTCCCAGCGGCCCCAGAAAAAGGATGATCCAAAGCCAATAAAAATCAGGCCGCTTCCGAATGAAGTGGACGATCGCAACAATGACAAGAATTCCGCCAATTCCGAAGAAGCCGCCGAAGTTGAACATCGTCGCCCATACTACCAAGTATGCGGGTTAAGGTGCCGAGGCTGGCCATTTTGCGATGCTAAAATGGACCAAGTGAGCTCCCGCATCCGCCTCATCGCCATCGATATCGATGGCACCCTCCTGAACTCGCAGCTGCAGGTTTCTCCCGCCAATCTCGCGGCCCTGCAACGCGCGCACGCGGAGGGCATTGAGATCATTCTCGGCACCGGGCGTCGCCACGCCTTCGCCCTGCCCATCGCCCATGAACTCGGCTTCCCTCTCTGGATGATCAGTTCCAACGGCGCCGTCACCCGTTCCACCCGTGACGAGCATTTCTACATCGACTATCTTCCCGCCTCCGTCGCCCGCGAACTCTGCATCTACATGGGCGACGAATTTCGCGGCAACGCCGTCGTCACCTTCGAACGTCCCGGAAAAGGCGCTCTCGTCGTCGAGCGCATCGACGAACTCACTGAATCCATCCAGCGCTGGATCGAAAAAAACTCACAATTCATCGAGCACTGCGTCCCTATAGAAGACGCGATTTTGATCGACCCCATCCAGGCCATGTTTGCCGGTACCATCGCCAAAATGGAACTTGCCCAGCAGAAGTTAGCGGTGTGGTCCGGACTCGATCAAATCACCATCTTGAAAACGCAATACGACCATCGCAACTTGTGTATCGTCGACATCCTGAACCGCGAATGTTCCAAGGGACACGCCCTCGAGCGCTTCGCCCAGTCTCGCGGCATCGCCCGCCACGAGATCATGGCCATTGGCGACAATTACAACGATATCGAGATGTTGCGTATTGCCGGTTTTCCTTTCATCATGGCCAACGCGGCAGCCGATTTGAAGCAAAACGGTTGGCCAGTGACTCTCAGTAACGATGAAAGCGGCGTCGCCGCTGCCATCGAGCAGGTATTATCTGGAGTGGAGACAGGTGCGTAACTGGCTTGCAGCAGCGATGGTTTTCTTCGGCACGGCCACCTTGGCCTCGGCTGCCGAACTCGCTGTGCTGCAAAATGGTTTCACGATTCGTCACCAACGCCATGAGGTCATCGGCGATACCACGCGTCTCTACACCGCCGACTCGCCTGATAGTTTCATCGAAGTGCCCACCGCGCAGATCGCCTCCTACGCTCCTGACGACACTCCCGTGCCCGCCGCCTCCGCGGATCTGAAGCTCGACGTGAATGCCATCCTCAAGGATGCCGGCGCCAAGCACGGTCTCGATCCCGATTTCCTCGCCAGCGTCATCCACGCCGAGAGCGGCTACAACGTCAAAGCCGTCTCTCCCAAAGGCGCTCGCGGACTGATGCAGCTCATGCCCAAAACCGCCGAACAGCTCGGCGTGAAAGACAGCTTCGATCCCGCTTCCAACGTAGACGGCGGCACCAAGTATCTGCGTGCCTTGCTCGATCAATACAACGGGGACGTGCCAAGAGCCTTGGCCGCCTACAATGCCGGAGCCCTGCGCGTCGCCCAATACAACGGCGTTCCGCCCTACGCCGAAACTCACGCCTACGTCCGCCGCATCATCGCCGACTACAACCGCAAAAAAGCCGCCGCCAAAAAGACCACCACGCAAGCCGTCGTAAAGAAGCCAATCAGTTCCGCAAGCTCGCAATAAGTCTCTCTTCCAAGCAGAGCTCTAGGTGGAGCGGCGCTTCAGCGCCGCGGCAAAGCTACTAATAATGCAGGGGATTCAGCCCCCACGACGTTTGACCCACACCCCTCACTCATTTACCTTGAAGCTTCACCGCCTAAGCCGCCATTCATGAAGAAAAAGCAACTCCTTACCTCCGTCATCGTCATCGCTATCCTTGCAGCTCTCGCTTACTTTCAAGTCCGCGCCTGGCGCCATTTCGATTGGGCCACCTTCTGGATCTACACCAAGTCCGTCAACTTCCTCATCGTTCTGGCCGCTATCGCCGTCGTCTATTTCATTTATGTACTGCGCGCCACCCGCTGGCGTGTCTTCCTCCGCTCTCGCCAGGCGGTTCGCGCCATCGATCTCGTTCCCTCCCAATTCATCGGCTTCACCGGCCTCGCCCTCCTCGGACGCCCCGGCGAATTCATCCGTCCCTATCTCGTCTCCCGAAAAGTAAATCTCAGCTTCGCCTCGCAACTTGTCGTCTGGACCGCCGAACGTATCTGCGACATGCTCTCCGTCGCCACCATCTTGGCGATGACGCTGCTCATCCGTCCCGATTTCCGCCACTTCTTCGTGCTTCCTCACGTACGCACCAAGGCCCTGATCGCGTTGCTCGTTTTCTTCCTGCTGATCGCCGCCGTCCTTACTTTCAGTCACGGCCTGCGCAACCGTCTCCACCGCTTGATCGGCGATCTCAGCCGCTCCGTCGCGCACGACATGATCTCCTTCGTCGAGATCGCAGCTACTTCGCTCACCATCTGGCTTCTGATCGCCAGTTCGTATTGGATCACTCTGCATGCTTATCCCATGCTTCGCGGTCAAATCCACGTCACGGATGTCCCACTCATCATGGGCGCCAGCACCCTGGGCTCGATGATCCAACTCCCCGGCGTCGGCGGTGGATCGCAACTCGCCGTCATCGGCATCTTGTCGTCGTCCATCTTCGGCCTGCAACACGAACTCGCCGTCAGTGCTGGCATCATGCTCTGGATCGTGACCTTCGTCTCCGTCGTTCCCATGGGCCTGATCCTCGCCCACCGCGAAAAGCTTTCCTTAACCCGCCTCTCCAGCGAAAGCCAAAAAGAAGAAGAAGCCGCCGAAGCCACTCAGTAAACGCCTTCGCCAACTTTTTCTCGCTACCCACCCCGCGGTCAGCCAACTAAAGGGCTTGCGCGTACCTCGCTCTCTCTTGTCACTGCGAGGAGCGCAGCGACGTGGCAACCTGCTGTCCCCTCGCGCAGACGTTACTCCAGTGCCGCAGGCACGGAATGTAATAGCCCACCTCGTGAGATGGTGGGAAATAAATCGAATCACGACAGAGTCCCCTTCAGGGGACGGCACCCGAGGGACACACATGAGCCTGTCGCAAACACGCCACAATTTAGCCCCGGCCGTGGTGCGTCCGAGGGGCCGTCACCCCCTGCTACAATAATGAGTTACCCAATCCCTCTGGAAAGCACCGCATGCGCTGCCCTTTTTGCGCCCATCCCGAAGATAAAGTGGTCGATTCGCGCGAAAGCAAGGAAGGCGAATCCATCCGCCGCCGGCGCGAATGCCTGAAGTGCGAAAAGCGCTTCACCACCTACGAGCGCATCGACGAAATTCCCTACATGGTCGTCAAAAAGGACGGCCGTCGCGAACGTTTCGACCGCCAGAAGGTCCTCAACGGCCTGATGCGCGCCTGCGAAAAGCGCCCCGTCTCAATCGGCAAGCTCGAACAGATCGTCAACGAAGCCGAAACCTTCGTTATCGATTCCCCCGAGCGCGAGCGCAAGACCAGCGAAATCGGCCACCTCATCATGGAGCACCTCAAGAACCAGGATAAGGTCGCCTACGTCCGCTTCGCCTCCGTCTATCTCGATTTCAAAGATGTCCGCGAGTTCCTCGCCGAACTCCAGGACCTGCTCAATCACAAGGATCCCGCCACCGCGGGCAAGCCTGTCAAATAACTGCACTCATTCAGTAAGGAAGTCGATTTCATGGCATACAAAATTACTCTTATTCCCGGCGACGGCATCGGCCCGGAGGTCACCGCCGCCGCAGTTCGCGTTCTCGAAGCCACCGACCTCAAGTTTGAGTGGGAAAGTTTTGCCGCCGGCGCCGAAGCCTACGAGAAGTACAAGGAATACATCCCCAAAGAGCTCAATGACTCCATCGAGCGCACCCACGTCGGCCTGAAAGGTCCCGTCACCACCCCAATCGGTGGCGGATTCTCCAGCATCAACGTCGAACTCCGCAAACGCTTCGAGCTTTTCGCCAACGTGCGTCCCATCCGTAATCTTCCTGGTGTGCCGACCCGTTATCCCGGCGTTGATCTCGTCATCGTCCGCGAAAATACCGAGGGCCTCTACTCCGGCATCGAACACGAAGTCGTGCCCGGCGTCGTCGAGAGCCTCAAGATCATCACCGAGAAAGCCAGTACCCGCATCTCGAAGTTCGCCTTCAACTACGCGCGCACCATGGGCCGCAAGAAGATCCACTCCATTCACAAAGCCAACATCATGAAGTTGTCCGACGGCCTCTTCATCCGCTGCTCGCGCAATATCTCCAAGGAATATCCCGAGATCATTTACGGCGAGCACATCGTCGACGCCACCTGCATGAATCTCGTCATGAATCCCTATCAGTACGACATGCTGCTGATGGAAAACCTCTACGGCGACATCGTCAGCGATCTCTGCGCCGGCTTCGTCGGCGGACTCGGCCTCGCCCCCGGCGCCAACATCGGCGAACACGCTTCCATCTTCGAAGCCGTCCACGGCTCGGCCCCCGACATCGCAGGCAAAGGCATCGCCAATCCGACCGCCGTCATTCGTTCCGGCATCCTCATGCTCCGCCATCTCGGCGAGCAGGACGTCGCCAATCGTGTCCGCGCCGCCGTGCACTCCGTCTATCGCGAAGGCAAGCACCTCACCCGCGACATGGGCGGCCAAACCAGCACCAGCGAGTTCGCCGACGCCGTCGTCGCCGCCATTCAAAGCAAAGACCTCGTCGTCCCGGCACCACCCGTGGTGTCGCCCGCGTAAGTCGCAGCGCTAAATAAAGAGGCCCATCCTCATCGCGCGTTTTTTTGCGCAAGAGGATGGGCCGCAAACCCGCCCCATCCGCCAACAATCCCATTTTCTTTGTTATAATTTTCAAGACCCGCCAAGTGCGCGCCCTTAGCTCAGCTGGATAGAGCGTCTGACTACGAATCAGAAGGTCGGAAGTTCGAATCTTCCAGGGCGCACCATTTTCCCCTATAAATACGCGGTTTACCAGACATCCTGAGCATGGGCTGTAATAACAGGAATCGCCGTGTCCGCACCATGTCCGAATCCGGAAGTTAACCAGCTACGTCTGGTTCCTGGCGCCGGACATCACGGCCTTATCCAGCATACATCGTCACTAGTAATTCAGCCGCTCCGGATCGGGTGCGTTTCAAAAAACCTGCCTGAAAATCCCTTTCGGCGGGGCTGCACTTTGAGTCATTTACCGACACTCCCTGCCCGTTTCAATAATCACTAGTTTTATGACACGATTTCTCTTGTGTGACGGTTCTATCGATGCGAGCATCCGCGTATCGGAGGCGCTTATGCAAGTCGCGATCTACGCCAGAGTGAGCACGAAGGACAAGGGACAAGACACAGAAAACCAACTGCGCCAGTTGCGCGAGTTCTGCCGCAAGCAGGAATGGGCCATCGCTCACGAGTACATAGATCGCGCAAGCGGCAAGCGGGGAGATCGGGAGCAGTTCCAAGTGATGTTCGCAGCGGCTTCGCGACGGGAGTTTGATTGCGTGCTGTTCTGGTCTCTGGATCGCTTCTCACGCGAGGGCACATTGGAGACGCTTACGCACCTGCAACGGCTCACCAGTCACGGCGTATCGTTCAAGAGCTTCACAGAGCAATACCTCGACGGCACTGGTATGTTCCGGGATGCGATCATCGGCATCATCGCGGCACTGGCGAAGCAGGAGCGCGTGCGTCTCTCAGAGCGCGTACAGGCTGGTCTACAACGTGCGAAGTCTCAAGGCAGGGTCGGAGGCCGCCCGAAGGTGGATCGTACCGCTGACCCGGAGGCAAAGGCGATACGGCAACTGCGGGAGGATGGCCAGAGCTATGGCGAGATTGCTTCGGAGCTTGGACGCTCAAAGGCCGATGTGTACCGCGTCTGCGTGACGCTTGGGTGCATCGCTCCGTAGCACTCGCGGATGAAGCCGAGATACCACTCGAACATCGCGAGCGCGTCCTAGGCGTCTTGCCACACTCGCGAGCCGTGCCACAACAAGTTTGCAGCCGCATCCTTACGCGGCTGCACGTGAGGGGGCGGTCCCGAAATCGACTTGCTGGAGTGGAGCGATAGTCGACTCCAAAGTCTACCCGTTCTTCTCAAGACACTTGGCGCGGTGTCAAAGCAGCTTCACAATCCATTTGCCATTGATTTCGCCCGTTATCTACACGCGAAGAGGATAGTTACAAGTGGACATACTGGGAAGGCCGAACAAGTACCGAAGAGCTTTGTGATGGCTATACCGCGGCGAACACTGCCTTCGGGCGATCTACGGTCTTGTCTTCGCGCTCCATCTCGACGGCCTCCAGGACCGCAAGAGTCGTCGCATTTACGATGTCCTCGACATCGGCACCGCGGGCCAGAACGTGTACCGGTCGTCGCATGCCCATAAGTATGGGGCCAAGCGTTTGTGCACCGCCAAGCTTGTTCAGTAGCTTGCAGGCGATATTGGCGGAATCCAAGTCAGGGAAAATCAGGACATTGGCCCCGCTTTTCAGGGGACTGAACGGATAGTCGTTCGCCATCATTTCCGGCGATACCGCGGCATCAGCCATGATTTCGCCATCCACGATCAGACTGGGATCGGCCAGGTGCAACAGGGCTACAGCTTTGCGCACCTTCCCGCAGAGTGGATGATTTGCGCCGCCGAAGCTCGAGAACGAAAGCATCGCGACCCGGGGCGTCACGTCAAAGCGTCGCGCAGTTTCCGCGGTGCAGAGCGCAATTTCCACCAGATCTTCTGCCGTCGGCTCGATGTTGACACTCGCATCCGCCAGGAAGTACAGGTCTCCGCCGCGGGTAATCACGCCATAGCAGCCCGATACCTTATGAAGGCCTTCCCGCATCCGTACGATCTGTAACGCCGGGCGGATGACATCCGAATAATGCTGCGATACACCAGAGACAAGCGCATCGGCGTCTCCGATGTGCACCATCATGGAGGCAAAAATATTAGGATCCCCAATGATGTTGCGGGCCTCAGAAAGAGTTATCCCACGCCGCTGCCGGAGAAGAAACAGTTCCTCGATGTAGTGCTCGCGCCAAGGTGAGGTCCGGGGATCGACGATCAGCGCGTCGGTGAGATCCAGGCCCAGATCACTGGCTTTGCTCCGGATCACGATAGGGTTACCGAGCAGGATTGGCGAAGCGATTTTCTCCTCCAACAGGTAGTGAGAGGCGTGCAGAATCTTCTCGTTTTCCCCTTCGGAAAAAACCACCGACTTGGGGTGATGCTGCGCCTTGTGGATCAGCATGCGCGAAATCTCGTGCGCCTTGCCGAGCCGCCCTTCCAAATTTTCGCGGTACTTTGTAATGTCAATTGGTTTTTGGGCGACGTGAGTCCGCATGGCTGCCTCGGCCACTGCAGACGCCTCCCAAACAAGTACACGCGAATCGAAGGGCTTGGGAATCAGGTATTCGGGGCCGAACTTCAGCGACTCGACACCGTAAGCAAGGCAGACGGATTCTGGTACGTCCTGCTTCGCCAGGTCAGCCAAGGCATGCGTCGCAGCCAGTTTCATTTCTTCGTTAATGACGCTGGCCCGCACGTCGAGCGTACCGCGGAAGATAAAGGGGAAGCCCAGAACATTGTTTACCTGGTTGGGGTAGTCAGAACGGCCGGTGGCAATAATGATGTCATCGCGGCAGGCCTTGGCTTCTTCATAGTCAATTTCCGGATCCGGATTCGCCATGGCGAAGACAATCGGGCGCGGAGCCATAGAGCGCACCATCTCGGGTGTGACCGCTCCTTTCGCAGAGAGGCCTACGAATACGTCTGCGCCCATCATCGCTTGTTCCAGGGTTCGCAGGCTCGTTTCCAGCGCGAATCGCTCCTTATAAGGATTCGTTGCCGCGTTACGGCCCTTATAAATCACCCCCTTCGTGTCGCACATAACAATGTTCTGGCGATCGACACCTAAACGAATATAGTGCTCGGCGCAGGCAATGCCCGCAGCTCCGGCGCCATTCACAATGATCCGGACCTTCGCGAGATCCTTCCCTGCAAGTTCGACCGCATTTAACAGGGCTGCGCCGGAAATGATGGCCGTGCCATGCTGGTCATCGTGGAAGACCGGGATTTTCATAGTTTTCTTGAGGGTCTCTTCGATGTAGAAACACTCGGGCGCTTTGATGTCCTCCAGGTTGATACCGCCGAAGGTGGGCTCCAACAACTGACAGAGCTTGATGATCTCGTCGGGATCGTGCGTGTTGACTTCCAGATCGAAGACGTCGACATCGGCAAAGCGTTTGAAGAGAACTGCCTTGCCTTCCATGACTGGTTTGCCGGCAAGTGCCCCGATATCGCCAAGCCCGAGCACCGCGGTTCCATTGCTTACAATCGCGACGAGGTTGCCCTTCGCCGTGTACTTGAAGGCATCGTCGTGATTTTTGGCAATCGCAAGGCACGGCTCCGCCACTCCTGGCGTATATGCCAAGCTCAGGTCGCGCTGGGTCCGACAAGGCTTAGTCGGAGCGACTTCAATTTTTCCCGGCCGCACTCCTTCGTGATAATCGAGTACCTGCTGTCTGTTGATCGCCATGATTTCCCCTTGGCCGTGAGTGAATAATCTGCAAATGTCGTGCGTAGGAAAAACTGACGCAATCGTGCGCTACCAGGATTCGGAGTCGCTATTGGGATCATGCATGGAGAAGACGCCGATCTTCCTGTCAATTAATGTGCTATCTCCCCAGAGCAGCACAGCCAAAACTCCGCAATGTGGGCAGTACAACTCCAAAACATGATTCGGGGTGATTTCCCTCGTTACCAAGCCCTCAATGCCACATTGCACGCAGAATTTAATTTCGATTTCTTTCACGGCGGATTCTCCTTCTTCCCTCTGGGCGAGTTGCCAACCACACAAATTGCAACGATTCGCATTCTCGTTGTGCACGCTAAGGGCAAATCCAGCCACGAGTTGTGCTCCTTACATGGCAATGAGTTACAACTGCTCGCTAAGTGGAGAGCAGCATATTGCATGGGGTCACGGCAGTTCGCACTAGTGCAAATTGCAGTGTTCCGGGAGAGCGGGCCGCAACCATCGGGGTCTCAACAGCGCGGCAATGGCATAAAGAATTGCCTCTATTTCGGTGTCACCCGCACCAATAGACGTGATGGCGGTCACTGCATGTGCAAATCGGCGGCCTAACAATCACTCCATTGCCGAAGGCTCAGAATCGATGTCTTATACGGCCCTGATCGTTGACGATGAAGATCTCA
>PLWX01000001.1 GCA_003151155.1 Acidobacteriaceae bacterium | reverse complement strand
AGCCAGTGCCAGCAAATGTTGTGATCACGCCAGTCGTTGAAACTTTGCGAACTAGACTAGTCCCGCCATCGGCGATGAAGAGGTTTCCAGCAAAATCCCTCGTCACTGCGTATGGACTGCCAAGGGTGGCGTTGGTCGCGGGTCCGCCGTCGCCTCCATTGGCCTGGAAGCCGCAGTTGCCGCAGCCAGCTACGGTGGTAATCGTGAACCCCTGTGCGCGGGAAGGAGTCGGCGCAAGAAGACTGAGCAGTCCTATCAGGCAAGCTGCCAACAAACCTCCTGCCTTGTTAAAACGCGCCACGAAGGGTCTATTCGGAGCGTTCGATCTGGCACAGTTGGAAGGGCACTTTTCGCCTGAGTTGATCATTAGCTTGGGACCACCAAGACCGTGTTCATCTCGTTTGGACATTGGAGTATGCTCCTGTCACTTCAAATGCTAACACGTTGCTTTAGGCATAGAAGCAGCTTGCTCGTTTACCAGCGCTTCCACCGATGGCGTCACTTCTGTACGACGTTCATTACAGGTAAGCTTTCTTGACTGGCGAATTTCTGTTAGCCATCCGTCCGACGCCCCGATTTCTGTGGCGATTCTCGACAATCCGAGCGATAACTAATTCCGTCAGCGTTTCTCGCTGACACAGGAGGTTGTCATCGCTACATCTAGATTCGGTCTCGGGGCAATCGTCGCGACTCCAGGTGCCTTGGATGCGCTGGAGCGCTGTGAAGAGAGGGCCGCAGAATTCCTGCACCGTCATGTCGTCTGCGACTGGGGCGACCTGGACGAACACGACCGCGCGGTGAATGATCGCTCCGTCAAGAAGAGGCTCCGGCTTCTATCCGCGTACCATCTGTGGGACGGTACGAAGATCTGGATCATCACCGAGGCAGATCGGTCATCGACCACGATTCTGTTGCCGAGCGAATACTGATTGCCGAGGCCGCGGCTCGGCAATAGGTGTTCGCCAACCTGAATGAAAATCACCGAAAAGGAGAAGAAGAATATGGCAAAGAAAGTTTGGATTTCGTTTCCGCTGATCACAACGAGCGACCTGAAGGAGGAATCGGTCGTCACGTTCCTCAAAGGAGGCCAGAAGAAAGAACTCGAAATCGAGGTCGCCGCGTTCGTCACGAAATGGGTGATGGACCGCGATGTTAAGTTCGGGATCGACTTCGATTCATGCGGCGTGGATCGCGGTGCCGTGATTGAATTGCTGCCGAAGCGGTTGCAGAAGATCCTGATCGCCAGCGTGCCCGTCGTCGCCGGAACCGCCGATGTTCCGCAAGTCGTGGCGGATTCGACACAGATCGCGGAGGCTGGGGCCGCCGAGCAGGTAGCTCCGGTCGAGGAGGCTGCGCCTGGCGAAGAAGCCAGACGAACTGAAGAGATTGCCAATGCCGCGGAGGTTGCAGCAGAGCCTTTTGGCGTTGATGGCGGCCAGAACGGACCTTCGGAGCTGCGCTAACCGCTCGGTGGCGTCGGGCTCAGGCTGGCAAGGGGGCGGGCTACGAACGTGTGCCTTGAGGCTCCAAAGGCCAAAGAAGGGAGCTTCCCGCGTTCGTAGCCCGTTGGCCGCGACCCTTGCTCGCTACGGCTGCTTCGGACGTCGCGACTCTGGCCGACTCGCCACCTGCGGACGTTTCGCCAGGACGTCGGCTCGTTTTTCGAGGCCGGACAGCAACTGCGATAAGGTAAGGCCGAGGGCCTTGGAGACCTTGACAAGGTTGGAGAAGCTGAGGTTGGACTCGCCACGTTCAATGGTCCCCATGAACGTTCGGTGGACGCCACAATGATCGGCGAATGCCTCTTGCGAGTAACCGCGCTTCAACCGAAGCTCCCGGACCCGCCGCCCCAAAGCTACTAGAATCTCTTGCACTTCCACGAGTCTGGAAGTATGCTTGTGTTTGAGTCTACAGCTATTGCATAGACACTGTTTACATAGAGATATCTTAGGTTAGTACGATACTAGTGAGTTTGGATATGGACGATCAACATCGCGACACCAGAAAGATACCGGTCGGTATGTTCGCATGCATAGGTCTACCCACGGTAACCTTCGCTTGGTTTCTCATCTCGAACCTTCCTGGATGGGGCGTCGTTCTTCCAGCTGCTGTGAGAGCGTATCAGCCGATCAATAGGAATACACGCGATCTGATAGGTGCTGTTCCCTCTCAATCGGCACTTGCGTCACCGTGGCCCGTTACGAAGGCGAAATACGAAGTTGTCCAAGAAGGCATGACCTACGACCAGGTGCGCACTGTCATCGGTGCTGCGGGCGACGAAGTCAGCCGCTCCTACATCGCTGGACTCACGACGGTGATGTACCTATGGAAGAATTCAAACGGCTCAAATATGAATGCTATGTTTCAGAATGAGCGGCTTATTACCAAAGCGCAATGGGGCCTCGAGTAGTGCCGTCGTCCCGAAGGACAATTCCGACGCCAGAAGGACTTCCCTGTTGTTCGTTATCCCGGAACCTGTTGAACGCGGAGAACCCGGCTTCGGCATTGTCCAAAGATAGCAGGAAAGGATACCCCTGGCGAACTTCAAGGGCGAATCTTTCAAGGACTAAAGTTAAGGATGCGGGCGTCCGCGTTTTGGCCGATGCCATTCGGCGAGGAGCGCTCCAGGTCGATTCGGTGGAGCAACTCCAGATAACTCCATTCCGCTCAAGACAAGCACGGAGGCACCATGTTCTTCATCATCGGACTAGCGGTCATTGCATTCTGGATAGTGATAATGAAGGAAATGGCCAAGGACGTAGTTGGAGTGGCCAGCTTCGTCAAGAGACACCTCACCCCACACGAGCCCTGGTCAGCACCGACCGCCCCTATCACGTCAATCAGGTATTGCTGCTGCCAGGCACCAGTCAAACACCCATCAGTAAATGCATGTTGCGTGTGCGGACATGCATTTCCGAACTTCAACACCAAGACTGGCGAAGCATTTACCCAACCATCAGCAGCCAAACGATACGCACAAGTCATTTGGAGTATCATTGTCGTAGTCTGTATCGTAATTGCAGTAGCCATGTCTCAAGACGAGAAGACCACTCAACCTACGACAGAGCCGACGGCAAGCAGTGCCCAAGACAGCAGTCCACGGCAACTGGTGGTGTCTCAAGAGATTGCAGCACCTGTAGCTCCTGCGATCGAGTATATCACACTCGAAGAGCAACACTCGCTCGAAACGACAATCGATAGAGACGAAAACGCTCTGAACGGTCCAGATGGATTACATGGGCTCAATAGTCTTTACGTGGCAATGTTACAGAATTACAAAGAAGTGTCAGCGCTTATGGAGATGAGTAATGAGTCACCAGATGCTTATCCAGACAATCTGAAAGATCTGGCAAGTCATATACGTGCAAACCAGTACGAAATCCAGAAATGCAAAGCACGATTAGCATCCACTCGTTGCTGCAAGAACGACTAACATTGGTGTCGAGCCACCTATTCTTCTTCGCAAATCCGGCTGTTATGCGCCTCACAGTTGCTCGGAGAGCTTGTCTGCCTTCAGGTTCACTCGTAAATGGATGACGGCTTCTCGACATCAGCGCTTATGAGACTGTGGGTATGGTTAGCAGCGGCCTGTAGTCCGTTGGCTGGACTTTGCAGTTCCTGTGGCGATTCTCAACAATTCGAGCGATAACTAACCGGGTCAGCGTTCCGTGCTGGCCTGGGAGGTCACCATCGCTACTTCAGAAATCGCAGGGAATGGCCGATTATCCTGGCAGTGCCTGCTCGAAGAGGCCGTCACGAAGCCAGGTACGGTACACGAGGCCTACTCACGGTTCTGGAACTACAGCCTCGGAAATCAGATTCTCGCCCTGATGCAGTGCCGCGCTCGCGTCATCGAGCCGGGGCCATTGGCGAGCTTCAACCGCTGGAAGGAACTCGGTCGACACGTGCGGAAAGGCCAGCGGGCACTGGAACTCTGCATGCCCTTGAAGCTCAAGGCACGGGAATGGGACGCGAAACGTCTTCAGGACAGCCCGGCGCCCACTGGCGACGGCGAGGAGCCAGGCTGCCGGACCATCTTCGTCTTCAAGAAGAACTGGTTCGTTCTCTCCCAGACGGAGGGTGCGCGGTACGAGCCGGAGCCGACCCCAGCATGGGATAAGGCGACGGCCCTCACGGCGCTCAACATCCGGGAAGAGAACTTCGCGATGGTGGACGGCAATGTGCAGGGCTATGCAGCAACCGGAACGGCGGCCGTCGCAATTTCACCGATGGCCGCCATGCCGCACAAGACGCTATTCCACGAGATCGCCCACGTTCTGCTCCACCATGGTGGCGACGACACGGAGAGGGCCTTGCGCGAAGTCGAGGCCGAGTGCGTCGCCATGATCTGCTGTGAGAGCCTTGGGTTGCCCGGTGTGGAGTACAGCCGAGGGTACGTCCAGCACTGGTTGTGCGTCGATTCCATTCCGGAGAAATCGGCACAACGGATCTTCCAAGCGGCGGATCGGATTCTGAAGGTTGGGATGGCGACCCCGACCCCGGTAGCGTACTCTAGCGGTTCACCAATATAGGGCTCCTCCTTGACGACCTGCCAGTGGTATCAGAAAGGCGGCGTTGGCGCTTTTGGTTTCCCTGCACAGGTCGAGAGCGGGGTTCGGTGGCCGCCCAAGACGGCTCCGGAAGAAATGAAACACCAAACGCAAATACCCAGGATCGAAGGATGATTGCTGGGTATATACTAAACAGGAGCCGTGCATCCAAAATGAAAGTCCGGCTCTTTACGGATCTCAAACAGGCCAGGATATATGCCCATAAGCCCGCTATCCACGGGTTGCTGAGACACTCAGTCATCTTCGCTCTCTTCCCGTAGAGAGGCTTTGCGCAGTACTGAGGAACTATGAATCAATTCAGCCGATTTGCGCTTATTCCGACGGTCTGCATGCTACTACTCCCGGGAGTATCGAACAGCCAGACCCAGCTTGACGTGGCGTCTCTCAAGGCAGTAGTGGCAGAAGCGGGTGAGTCTAAAGTGGTGGCATGGCCTGTGCCGAACAGCCGACTGGCATCTGTGACTTCGCTAACGGCGTCACCCCGCATCACGTTTCCACCACAAGCGGAACTGGTTGATGCGAACGATAGCCCGCATTTGAAGCTGATCCTTCCTCCTGCGACTCCGCCCGGAGAATATCGCGTCGACTTGTCTGGACGGAGCCTGGACGGACGCCCTATCGCCGCGACAATGAGTCTGACAGTGAATCCCGTCACACTCCCCAAGCCCTCTAACGGCAGAAACCCTGTGATTCTGCTGAATGGATTTCAGGTCCTTTGTCCGATTTGGAACTCCGACAGCACATTGGCAGCCTCGGTGGATACATTCGGACAAATGGCTTCCCTTCTGCAAGCCGACGGTGCCCCAGTTGCCTTCTTCAACAACTGCTCGTATGGCGATATCCGAATCGAAGACCTTGCCGTTCAGTTGAGTCGCTACATCGCGGGTCTAACGTACACAGATGGGTCCGCAGTCACGCAAGTGGACATCGTCGCACACAGTATGGGCGGCCTAATTGCGAGGGCCTATCTTGCCGGTTTGCAGTCCGATGGTTCACTGCTGCCCCCTCCGGATCCGAAGGTCGGCAGGCTGGTTTTGATCAGCACGCCCAATTTCGGTTCTTTTCAGGCTACTCGCCTTGGCGTACAGGCACCGCAGATGATCCCCGGCAGCAGCTTTCTCTGGAACCTAGCACGGTGGAACCAGGGGCAAGACGATCTCCGTGGCGTTGACGCATTGGCTGTGATTGGCGCTTCTGGTTACTACTACGCCGCTGGCAACCTCGACGATGGCGTTGTCTCGCTAACGAGCGGATCCCTCAGGTTTTCGCGTCCCGATCAACGGACTCGAGTTGTGCCTTACTGTCATGTTACGCCGGGGTTGGCCACGCTTGGCGGTACGGTTTTCATGTCGTGCTCGGGTGCCCACGGCATTGCGGACATCGACAGTCCGGCACATCAGACCGCCCAAATTGTCCGCTCGTTCCTTGCCGGAACTACCGCTTGGACCGCCCTCGGTCAGCCGCCCAGTCAGCAGCCGTCTTGGTCTCTATATGGCGGGATCTATTTTGCCGTCGAAAACACTGCGGGCACGCAATACCTCAACGACTTAACGAACGTTTTATGGGGAAGTATAGCGTTGCACGGTGGGGGAGCGGCGGGTGAAATATTCTACAACGAGTTCATCAATGGGACAGGAACGTTTCAATTTACTAGTTCTTCCTTGGGGACGGTCGGTTGCGGATCCTTCACTGCCCCAGCCGGGTACTACTTCCCGGTCCGGTGCAAGTATGGTCCCAACATCTCGTCTGTCACGCCGCTAATCTCCAACCTCTCCGGTAAGTTCGTCCAGTCGGGTTCGAAGATCACCCTTCAAGGAACGAGCTTCGGCCAGCAGTGTTCTACATGTCAGGTACTGGCAAGTCCCGGAAAGGTTCCGCTAGCGATCTCGGCTTGGTCGGACCAATCCATCACGGTTTCGCTACCCGCATCCTTGACCGGGCTGGTGCACATTGCGGTCCAGGCCGCCGGTGGCGGATCGGATGCGGTCGATATCATGGTGGCTGCGTCTCCGACGATCCTGTTGTCTAACAGCAAACTCCAGTTCTCATTTACGGTGGGAGACTCGTTACCTCCTTCGCAGTTCGTCGCCGTTTCCAATGCCGAAGGCGGAACACTATCGTGGTCGGCGGCCCCCAACGCAACCTGGATAACGACGTCAGCGACACCGAGCACGCTGACCGTTCAGGTGAGTCCCAACGGCTTGGCGGCAGGCGTCCATCAAGGGAGCATATCGATCACAACATCCGGTGCCGCTAACAGCCCGCAGAACGTTTCGGTAACCCTCACGGTCGCCGCTTCGGCTCAGGGTCCGGTTATCAGGAGTGTACAGAACGCGTTCGGTGGGAGTTCCATAATTGCACCCAATACATGGGCTATCGTACTAGGCTCGACATTGGCACCAGGCTCGCGAACCTGGACTGGATCGGACTTTGTGGGTAACCGGATGCCGGTGGCGCTGGATGGAGTCAGTGTAACTATGAACGGGCAACCGGTCTATCTGTATTACATCAGTCCGACTCAGTTCAACATCCTGACGCCACCCGACCTTGGGCTTGGGCCGGTTCAGGTGCAGGTCATCAATAATGGAGCGGTCAGTGCCGCTTTTACCGTCCAAGTGCAGCAGTATGCGCCTTCGTTCTTTGTTGTAGATGCGTCCCACGTTACCGGCACCCACGGCGATGGGAGCCTTTTAGGGCCGACGAGCCTGTATCCCGGTTATAGTACTCCGGCGAAGCCGAACGAGACCGTGATCCTCTACGCGAATGGGTTTGGACCGACTTCATCACCCGTCGTCAGCGGTGACGTGACGCAGTCGGGAAGTTTGCCGGTGCTTCCTCTAGTCAGCATTGGAGGAATTTCTGCGACTGTTCAGTTTGCGGGGCTTGTTTCACCCGGCCTCTACCAGTTTAATATCGTAGTGCCTGGGGCCGCGCAGAACGGAGAGAACGCTCTGACAGCGACATACAAAGGACTTACGACGCAGGCCGGTGTGCACCTCACGGTACAGTCCCTTCCAGCACAAGTCACATTGCACAGCTTGACCCTCACTCCTACGTCGATCACCGGAGGTCAATCCTCGACTGGAACTGTCACGCTATCGGGATCGGCTCCAACTGGAGGCGTTGACGTACAAGTTAGCCTCGGCACTCAGGCCCCAGTTGCAATCCGAGTGGCGGCTGGGCAAACATCGGCGACTTTTACGATCACCACAGCGGTTGTAACCTCCGCGACAACCTTGACGATCACAGCGGCACTGAATGGGATACAACGAACGGCAACTCTGACGGTATTGCCAGGAGTCTCGACCAATCCGTTCCGCGACAATTGGATTACGATGACGGGGACTATGACGCTGGCCGGGAAGACGATCGTAACGACCATCATCTCGAGTGCGCCGGGAAGTAGCCCTGAGGCCGTGGTCGATACCACTGCCGACATGAGCTCTGGCATTGTAGTCTACTGCTACTTTTTCAACCCGACACTTTCGGGTAACACGGTGACTTTCACTGGGACCAACGGACAAGGTATTTACACGAATGCCTCCGGGAGTGGAACAGGTGTCATTACTTCGGGAACTCTATCACTTACGGCGACTTCACCAAATGTCGGCACTAGCGTTAGTGGGACGCTGCAATTCTCAACGGCAGGGGGGAGCTTCAGTGCGACCTTCACCGGGAAAATAGTCTCCAGTGTTCAGTGACAACACTATGAGGTAACGGCTCACGCTAATTCACTGCAAATGAGCGTATTGGAACTCATGACTCCCATCTAAGTCGGTGGTTGTCAAACGGAAACAGGAGTCGTAAACTGGGTTACGCTGGAGTCGCTACTTTCAGCGGAGGTCCGGGCGTTTCCGGTAGAATCGGCACTACTTCCCGGTATTTGCCTTTACCCAATTTTCAGCTTGCTTGATCACATCTTCAGCCGCAATACGCCAAAAGATGTTCCTAACGCCGCTCTGTAGTTTCGTTGCTGGTTTGAACGCTGCGCCATCCCGAACACTTAGTGTGGCAAGAATGGTTTTGGATGCCGGTTGACCACTCACCGCCACTGCCTTGCGCTCGACCACGATGAGCAGAAAATCTGCTTCAGATTCATTACCCGCCAAGATAAACTTGCGGGGATTTTTCTTCATGTCGTTCACATTCTCTTCTAATGCCGCATCTGGGAACTGTTGACCGTTGACTTCAGACGTAGCCGCTTTGATGAAGATCTTGCCGAGCTTGTTATCGGCAGCGTGAATTGTCCCTAAGCAGAGGACAGCGAGAACCGCAAACGTACTGAGAAACAAGAGTTTACGCATGAGCAACTTTCTCCATTCTGTGTCTATCCGGACGCTGCTGCCGCTCGGCTGGCTTGCTAATCTATGCCGAAAAGAAAGCCTTCGTGTGAGCCTTTACTCGTGATCACGTATTCTCCTGGTGGAAGTTTCGCAGCGGGGACGAAACGTATCGAGTGTTCACCGTACTTCGCACAGTTGATGCTTAATGTGGCGTCGCCCTTAGTGGATTCACCGTGTATCCCCATTGGGCCAGCTTTGGCTACGACAACCTCGCGGGTGCTTTTCGTCGGCGTCAAGACATCGAGGTTGATGAGAGTTGTAGGATCCTCGCCCTGAGTATCGAGTCGAATGACAAACTGAATCTTGTCATCCGCCTTGAACCGAACCGGCGATTTCGCCCCATTGAATCTCGCCGAACTCTTAGCTCCGCCAAACCCCAATGCCTTCACTTTGACTTGCGCGTTGATCTGCTGGCGCTCCAACGTCACCAGCGAGCCTTGTCCATCGAGGTAGAAGGCTACCCGGTTGTACTCAGGCTCCGTGGGCTTTGCTGTTTCCTGCGCCACCGAAACACTCAGCACCATCGACGCATATACTACGAAGCGAAACGCATTCACTAGACACCTCCAAACGATTGACCTCAAACTGAGCGGGTTTGCTCATCCGGGTCCGACAAGCCAACGCGGGATATGGATTTCACCTTGGAGTTCAATTGTGGACTCCCGCGTCCTGTTCAGTATACACCCAGCCGCATCGCTGCCGATCCTCCGATGGTCAGTCGATGGGCAGCCGGGGAGGAAGCGGGGAAACACATTGAGACCGTCGGGGAGAAGGAGCGGTACTTGCCCGAGCATTTCGGTGACCCGTTATATTCTAGCCAACTGGCTGGGTCAAATCGATGGCTCGAAACCCTTCCGCTGCTTGACTCAGCCGGAGGGCTGGATTCAGGCGTCAGACGTGGTCGCCTGGAGGCGGCTCCAAACCTGACGGTTTCGAGCGAGGCGCGGGCGAGTTCCGACTGGTCACGACCGACGACCCAAAGGCAGCCTCCCGCATGTCATTCGATGCGGCACCCCACGGCTCGCTCCAAATGACAAGCAGGGCCTATCTGCCCTTGGTACGAATATTGCTGAATGACAGTGCAGGAGCCGAAACCTGTTGCTGCTCTCCGTTCTTTGTAACAAGTCGCAGATCGGCGACAAGCGAGAAAACCGATCCTGGCGTAGCCGACCGCGACTCTGGACTAAAGGAGATAATTCCCGTAGACGTTTCTCCAGCCTTCAGAATCAGCCAGTCCTTTGCATCCCTTCCAAAATACCCCAGCCCGGATTGCTCAGAGTACCCATACTTATTTCCTCTGTCATCCGTTACGCTTCCAATAGGCGTCGGAAAGAACTTCCAGAAATCTGCCATCCCGTCGGAATTTACCGCTTTAAGGCACAATGCCAGGCCCTGCCCCGTACGGCTTAAATTAGAAAATCTAAATGCTGCCCGGATTTCAGCGTTAGTGAGGACCTCGAATGACGTAAGTTCTATTTCTAGCCGTCTATTGTAAGAAGTTTGTATCTGAAAGTGTCAAGTTTTCAGCCGGTCTTCGGGAGCGGGAACGCCTCATAGATCAGTACATCGAGCTGTGAGTCAACGCGGTCCAACGACTGCCGAAGCGGAAACGGTAGAACGGCATCGTTGGCGGTGAACATCGCCATGGCAGGCCGGAACACACGAGCATCCAGTCGCGAGAATAGCCGGGCAACCTTCCAGCCGTACGGAGTGACGAAGTAGCGATTGGTTTTCGGTGGGCGGTAGATCAGACCCTTCAGGCGAAGTCGCCGCAGGTCGTAGGTCATCTGGTGGGGCGTGTATTCAGTCAGGTTCACGCCCAGCAGATCGGCCACTTGCTGCCTGAGATCGCGATTGCGAAAGCCATCGATGAGGTGATGAAACATCGTCAGCGCCAGCAGCAGCGCCATCACCCGCGGTTGGCCGAACTTCAGTCCCGGCGCCGTTTTGCCGTCTTCGGTCACGGCAGGTTGCACCACTCGTTGGATGCTGTCGCCGCTCAAGCCGCTGTTGTGGCTGACGCGTTCGACTTCCAGCAAGCGCCGATTGATCTGCCGGCCGATCTTCTGCAAGTACGGCAGATTCGACAAGCCTTTGTTCACTCCAAAATCGTTCGGGTTCCGGAAAGTTCCTTCCGTCCGGCAGCCGCGTCCTTCTTTGAAGTACTGTTTCAGATCGAAGTTCTTGTAGTTGATGTGCAGGCTCGGATGCACACCTTCTTGGATCACGCGCGTCCGAAACTCGCCGGGCGTCTTTTTCGTCACCACCCGATCGAAGATCAACTGCACACGGTCCGGCCGCCCCAGATCCAGGTTGTCGCGAATGATCTCTTCGAAAAACTCACGCCCACGCAAGGGACGGTCGAAGATCTGCGTCAAACTGACTTCCATCTGCCAGATCGACAAATCCCAGTCGTAGCCCGCCTCTCGGTCTTTTGGCTGCAGCGGAAGGGGAATCCGCCTCAGCCATTTGCGGAACACCCGATCGATGTCCTCCGGCCCCAAGCTGTCGCAGATCTGCTGTAGTTTGGCCGGATCGGCGCACGACAGGAACCCGTTATCCAACGCTTCGTAGGCGATCTTCTTTTTCTCCAGTTGTCGCTTGGCCCATTCGTGTCCGTTCAGGCACAGCTTCGTACCCCACGGAGCATAGCTGCAGACTTTGAGGAACAGCGGACCGAAGTCTTCGTCATCAATGTAGAAGTAGTAATGGTTGACGTAAACCGCCTTATCACGGTTGAACTCAAACCGCCCGTTCACCTTTTTCCCGTTGAACGCCTGGGCCTTCTCTTGCGCCACCCCAATGAAGACAATGCCGTCGCGCACCTGTCGTTGACTGCGGAAGTTGTTGGCGATGTCGTCCTTCCGTTCCTTGTGATGGAACTGGTAGACCGGTATTCTCTCGCGCTCCGCCTGCGCCTTCACCGCTTCACGGAATCTCTCCGATACCCGTCCGAGGACCACCGGCGATGGAACCGGCATCCCCAACTGGAAGCGCATGAACATCGACAGCCCTGGCCCGGTTGCCAGCTTGCCGATGTAGCCGTTTAGATAAAGGCGGTCGAGGCACTCAACTTCCAACGTGATGTGCCCGTCAAGCAGTTCCGGAATGGTGGCCATCCCCGGATTTTACGAAAAGCCTCGGCCCTCTGCTCGTCGGTTTGAGG
>PLWX01000291.1 GCA_003151155.1 Acidobacteriaceae bacterium | reverse complement strand
GGCGAATTATTCCCAACCTCGATCAATAAGCCCAGCGCAAGCTCATCGTGAACCACGGCCTGGCCGATATCAAGCACTCGCACGTGATGGGCGTCGAGAATCGCCGTCAGCGATTGGGTCAAGCCGGGCTTGTCGCGTCCGGAAACATTGAGCAGCAGAATTTGCCCCATGATCTTTGAGATTACACTGCTGCGACGCAAGAGAGAAACCTGCAGCTCACACCACCATACAACGCCCGGTGAGCAGGATCATCCAATGTGTTTGGTGACAAGGCAGAGCGCAGCCACACAGGCGCTTGCGTAAAGATCATCCTCGATCGGACATGAACAATCTTTTGAAGATTAGAGGCTGTATTCAAATCCAGCGGTTTGTTTCCCTATTTTTGGTCCTCACTTGCTGCCTTGCGCCATCGCCGGGGCGTGCACAAGAAGCGGATTTATCTACCCAAACCATGCAGTCTTACGAGGGCCAGAACGTCTCGAGCTTGGAAATCGCGGGCCAGCCCGGACTCGACTCATCGAAATACGACGCTTTGCTGCAGCAGAAACAGGGTGAGCCGTTTTCCACGGAAAAAATTTCGGCGACTGTCGACGCATTAAGGAAGTCAGGGGGCTTTCAGGACGTCGTGCTGGATCTGAGTCCGGAGACGAGCGGCGTCCGCGTGATGTTCGTGGCGCAACCGGCATACTATGTCGCGCTTTACGACTTTCCCGGCGCCCTGAAGATCTACTCCTACTCGCGCCTGATCCAGGTTGCCAACTACCGCGCCCAAGAACCTTACTCGCAAGTGGATATCCATGTAGCCCAGGCGGCGCTGGAAAAATTTTTTCACCAGACGGGATTTTTCGAGGCTACAGTGCAGCCCGAGATCCGAACCAACCAGGAACATCGGATCGTCAATGTGCTGTTCAACACCGATCTCAAAAAGCGCGCGAAGATCGGCGAGGTGAAATTAACCGGCTCTTCGACGCAGGAGACGGCGTACCTGGAAGCGAAGGTTCACGGACTTCTGGCCCGTTTGCGAGGCGCACAGCTTAAACAGGGGAAGCCCTATTCCAGTCGCAAAATACAGCTCGCAACCACATACCTCCAGAGCGCCCTGGCGAAACAACAGCGACTCGCTGCTGACGTGAAGTTTGTGACCGCCGACTATCACCCTGAGACCAATCTGGCGGACGTGACTTTCCATGTGAACTCAGGTCCGAAAGTGAAAGTGCGGATTACTGGTGGCCACATCTGGCCCTGGGACAAGAAAAAGCTTCTCCCAATTTTTGCGGAGAACTCCATTGATGAAGATCTAGTGCAGGAAGGCCAGCAAAATCTGCACTCGTATTTTCAATCCAAGGGATTTTTCGACGCGGCAGTACGAACCAGTGTCACGCCAAATCCTGACGGCACTCTGATCACCTACGAGATCTTCAAGGATAAGAAACACAAGGTTGAAAAAATCACAACACAGGGGAACTCGTCGCTCTCCGAGAAAGACCTGCTCAACCATTCCACGGTTGAGAAAGCGCGTTGGTTCTCCCATGGCAAGTTCAGCGAGCAGTTGGTGCGACAGTCGGCAAGTAATCTGAAAGCCATTTATCTGAACGCCGGCTACAGCCAAGTGAAGGTGACCCCTCGGGTAACCCGCGATAGCGGCAACATCGTAGTGGATTACGTGGTGGAAGAAGGAGCTCGCGACTACGTGAGCGAGTTGCAGATCACTGGCAACACCACTGTACCGATCAGCCAACTGGCACCTAAAGGGCTGATGTTGGGAACAAACAAGCCCTATTCCCCGCTGCTCGAGCAGCAGGATCGCAATGCGATCGCCGCCCATTACCTTCTCAATGGCTACTTGACCGCGAGTGTCGTGTCGAAGGCACGTGCTGTGAAGGGAGATCCCCACCACCTGATCGTCACCTACACGATTCACGAAGGACCAAAGGTTACTACAGCGCAAGTGGTGCTTGTGGGGCGAGAACACACGAAGCAGGATTTGATGACCAAAACGGCGAACATCAAAGTAGGTGCACCGTTAAGCGAAGGCGAGCTTCTCTCGTCCGAGAGCCGATTGTATACGCTTGGCATTTTCGATTGGGCGGAGGTCGATCCTAAGCGCGCAATCACCGATCAGAACTCTGAAGAAGTCCTGGTGAAGGTACACGAAAGCAAGCGCAACACCATTACGTACGGTTTTGGCTTTGAAGTGATCAATCGTGGCGGAAGCGTCCCAAGCGGCACGGTTAGTGTTCCTGGCATCCCTCCGGTAGGCTTACCGCAGGGCTTCAAGACCAGCCAGAACACATACTACGGGCCACGTGGCACCTTTGAATACACGCGTCGAAACCTGCGCGGAACCGCAGAGAGTTTTACCGTCGGTGGTTTTGCCGGACGCCTTGATCAGCGTGGATCGGCAACTTACACGGATCCGTTCGTGTTCGGGGGTAGCTGGACCTCGTCTTACTTGATTTCGGCGGAGCACGACAGTCAGAACCCCATCTTCACCTCGCGCATCGGCTCAGTCGGTGCTCAGCTTCAGAAGTTTCTGGATGCCAAAAAGACAAAGCAAGCCTTCCTGCGCTACAACTTCCAGTACACGGACCTGAGCCGGCTCCTTTTACCAGACCTGGTGCAGCCTGCGGACCGACGGGTGCGTCTGTCTTCGGTCTCAGGCTCATACGTGCGCGATACACGAGATAATCTTCTCGACGCGCATAAGGGCATCTACCAGAGTTTCGAACTTGGAATCACTCCCTCTGCCTTAGGGTCCAGTGTCAATTTCGCCCGACTCCTTGCGCAAACGTCGTATTACCGAAATATTGGGCATGGCATTGTTTGGGCGAACAACCTTCGCATCGGCCTGGAGGCGCCCTTTAATGGCAGCCGGGTTCCTATCAGCGAAGCATTTTTTACCGGCGGCGGGGCCACCCTGCGCGGCTTCCCGCTGAATGGCGCAGGTCCCCAGGAATACTTGACGGTGTGCGGCAACAGTTCGGATAAGTCGACGTGCGGCACGATTACCGTGCCGACGGGTGGCAGTCAGCTACTGATATTGAACTCGGAGTTCCGCATTCCAGTCGATTCGCTAAAGAAAGGATTGAGCGTGGTTCCTTTCTACGATGGCGGGAACGTCTACAAGCATGTCGGTTTCAGTGATTTCACGACAAACTGTAACAGTGCGCCGGTTGTGTCTGTCTCTCCTCTGACGGGAAATACCATTTCGACGGTCACACCGTCATGTTTCACAAGTTCGGTGGGGATTGGCCTACGCTACGCAACTCCGGTTGGTCCGGTTCGAGTAGACATTGGCCACAACTTGAATGGGATAACTGGAATCAAATCAACTCAAGTCTTCATAACCCTGGGACAGGCCTTCTAAGCAGCTCGCGAGAGCTCCGGCCTTTGAGGTTCATTTGGCACGCTGGAAAAAAATTGCTGGAGGACTCTTCGTTTTCTTCGTAGGGCCCGTGTTGATCGGCCTCATCGTTCTCACGGTGCTCCTGCACTCATCATCTTTCCACCGCTACGTCATAAACAAGGCGGAGTCGACTGCCAGCGATTCATTGAATGCCAAGGTAGAGCTACGCGATTTCAAGCTGAACCTGCCGACGCTTACGCTCGATCTTTACGGCGTCACCGTTCATGGCAGCGAACCTGACCCAAATGCCCCACTGCTTAGCGCCGACCACGTCGGCGGCAGCGTAAAAATCATCTCGGTGATGCACAAGCAGTGGAACCTGAGTGACATCCAGATCGATCATCCTGTCGTCCACCTGCTTGTCGATAAAAACGGCAACAACAATCTGCCGAAGCCAAAGTCTTCCAACAGCAGCAGCAATACAAATATTTTCGATCTTGCAGTCAAGCGCGCGGTGCTCAATCGCGGCGAGATCTATTACAACGATCGAAAGAGCGCGCTGGACGCGGATTTGAAGGACGTGGAATTTCAGTCATCTTACGATTCGGGAAATGGTGGCCGCTATTACGGAAACTTAGGATATAAACAGGGCGATCTGCACTTTGGAGATTACGCTCCAGTGCAACACGATCTCTCGGCAAGCTTCGACGCCAACCGCGGCGGTATCAAGCTTGACCCGGTCAACTTCGCGCTCGGTCAGTCGCATGTGCTTCTGCATGCGACTATGCAGAACTACGAGAATCCCCAGGTCGTTGCGCAGTACGACGCGTCGCTCGACGGGGCAGAAGCCCGCAGACTTCTCAAGAATTCATCCATCCCTTCCGGAATCGTTCACCTTGCAGGCAATGCGCGGTATCAAAACGAACCGAATAAGCCGACGCTGGAAACGGTTACGGTTGACGGCGACGTGAGCAGTCCGGCACTCCTGGTCGACCAGCCAGGACTGAAGACCGAAATTCGCACGATCGACGGACATTACAAAGTGGCGAACGGTAACGCGGAGCTTTCGGCTTTCCGAGCTAACGTCTTCGGTGGCGAGATCACGGCTACGGCGACGGTGAAAGATCTAGCAGGCGCGGGTACTGGGACACTGAAGGCGAATGCGAAAGGGATTTCCGCTGCTGCTCTGAAGTCCCTGGCGAATTCGGCCTCGTTCAAAGATCTAAATGTCAGCGGTCAACTGAATGCGTCGGCTGAAGCGACGTGGTCGGGCAGCATGAATCACCTTAGTGCGAGCAGTGACGGGACTTTGTCGGCTTCGGTGACCAACCGTACCAATGGTTCCGCTCCCATGCCAGTAAACGCCGTTATCCATGCGAAGTATGCCGGCGATGCAAACACGATCTCGTTACATCAGAGCTACGTACGCACGCCGCAAACCAGCATCAACCTCGACGGAATTATGTCGAACCGATCGAATCTGCAGATTCAACTGCGCTCGAATGATCTTTCGGAAGTCGACACGCTGGCCAGCCTCGTGCAGTCCCCGACGCCCGGCCAACCTGCGCCGCAACCTTTAGGACTGCGGGGTACCGCGACGTTCAACGGACAAGTGCACGGAACGACAGCGAATCCGCAACTTAGCGGTCAACTTGCTGCCGACAACCTGCAGGTACACGGGACGGCGTGGAAGCAACTGCGCACGGATATCGCAATCAGCTCGAATTCGGCGGCTCTGCAGCGAGGTGCACTGGTGCCCGCAAATCGCGGGCGGATCACGTTTGATGTTCAAGTTGGACTGAAGAAGTGGGCGTATACCTCGTCGAATCCGATTCAGATCTCGCTCAATGCGATCCAGCTTTCGCTGCAAGAAATTACGAAGGCGGCGAATCAAAACTATCCCGCAAGTGGAACTCTCAACCTCACCGTGAACGTGCACGGCTCCCAACTCAATCCAATCGGTAACGGTTCCTTCTCGCTGGTCAATGCGAAAGTTGGGCAAGAATCAATCCAATCCGTGAATGCGAAGTTTAACGGCACCGGCGACGTGGTACATGCGACGCTCGATGCACGTATTCCCGCCGGCGACACGCATGGAACGCTGACCTACTTCCCAAAGAAACAGGGGTATGAAGCAGCCCTGAAATCCGCCAACTTGCAACTGGCCCAACTGCAAACATTACGCGCGAAGAATTTGCAGATCGCCGGCGCACTCAACATCGATGTGAGCGGACGCGGGACAATCGATAACCCTCAAATGCATGCATCGATCACCATTCCGCAGCTGCAGGTGAAGGATCAAGTTCTCAAGGGAATCTCGTTACAAGCTGATGTCGCCAATCATGTCGGAACATTTGCGCTGAACAGTGAAGTGCAAAATACCTATGTGAAGGCCAACGGCAAGGTAAACCTCACAGGCGATTACCTGGCCGATGCGGCGTTCGACACGCAAGGCATTCCGTTGCAGCCCATCTTCGCGATCTATGCACCTGCACAGGCGCCCGACATGAACGGTGAAACAGAGCTGCACGCCACCTTCAAGGGACCTCTGAAGAAAATGGAGGCCATCGAGGCACACGCTACGATCCCCGTCTTAAAGCTGAGTTACAAGCAACTGCAAATCGCCGAGGCTTCGCCGATCAAATTCGATTATGCGAATGACGTGCTCACCGTTCAACCGTCGGAAATCACGGGTACCGACACCGACCTCAAGTTCGGAGGACGGATACCCCTGAAGGCCGGCGAGTCCGCGTCACTTACGGCGAACGGTAACGTCAACCTGCAACTCGCCCAAATTTTCATTCCAGACTTGAAGAGCAGCGGACAACTGAAATTTGCCATTAACAGCGCGGGAAGCCTGTCGAACCCGGATGTAAACGGCAAGATCGAGATCGTGGACGCCGATATCCTTCCCGCCGATGCACCTCTCGGGCTCGACGGCGGCAACGGTGTTCTCACGCTTACCAACGACCGTTTGCAGGTGACGAGCTTTACTGGAACGGTTGGCGGCGGGCAGGTAAAAGCCACCGGCGCGGTCACGTACAAACCAGCGCTTCAATTTAATCTGGCTTTGTCAGGAGAAGGCATCCGCTTCCTATACGGCAACAGCGTGCGCATTGGGGCGGACAGCAACATCGCCCTCACCGGCAATCTCGATTCGGCCTACTTGCGTGGAGCAGTGCAACTCACCAGGCTTTCGTTCACGCCTGATTTTGACTTGATGAACTTCGCAAGCCAGTTTTCGGGCGAAGGAACGGTTTCAGCTCCCAGCGGTGGATTCATGCAAAACCTGCATCTCGCAATCGGGGTGCAATCGACTTCGCAAATGAACCTGGTAAGCAAAGGATTGAGTCTTCAGGGAAGTGCAAATCTGCGGGTTACGGGGACCGCGGACAACCCTGTAATCCTGGGACGTGCCAACATCACAGGCGGGGACTTAATTTTCAATGGGAACCGGTACGTGTTGCAGGGCGGGAGTGTCGAGTTCGTGAACCCGGTGGAAACGGAACCGGTGGTGAACCTTGCGGCGAGTACCACGATCAACGAATACAACATCAACTTGAGACTGCATGGCGCTGTGAGCCAGTTGCAGACCACGTATAACTCCGATCCGTCCCTGCCGCCCGTCGATATCATCAACCTCATCGCATTCGGCAAAACAACAGAAGCCAGCGCGCAGAATACGCAATCCGCGAGCATGAGCGCGCAATCGACGATTGCTTCCAGCCTCAGCAGCCAGGTTACGAGCCGGGTGTCGAAGATCGCAGGTATCTCGCAACTATCAATCGATCCGGGATTAGGCGGTGGAGGCGGACAGAACACCGGGCCCAAGATCGCCATTCAGCAACGCGTCACGGGAAATCTCTTTGTAACCTTCGCGAGCGATCTTACGGGTACGCAAAGGCAGCAGATCCAGGTGGAGTACCGCTTGTCGCCGAAATGGTCGGTGAGCGGCATTCGTGACCAGAACGGCGGGTTTGGATTCGACGCCAAGGCACACAAAGATTTCTGATTTTCCCGAAAAATTAGTCGTTATAACAATTAATTGCATCCGCCTGTCTTCGTCCCTGATCCAACCACGTGAGGACGCGGTTTCGTCGTACTCAACCCGTCCATTCAATCGCAAGGAGCAACCATGGCTGTGAATCTGTTGATCGCGTTCTACTCGCGGGGCGGTGTAACCGAGAAACTTGCGCAGGGCATCGCAGAAGGCGCGAAGGCCGCCGGTGCCGATGTGCGTCTGCGGCGCGCGTCCGATATCGTGTCGGAAGAGATCAAGGCGAGCGTGTCGGGATGGAAGGAACACGAGCAACGTATGAGCAAGGCGTACGGGCCGCCGACCACCGACGACGCAGTCTGGGCGGATGCCATCCTATTTGGCACCCCTACACGTTTCGGTAACGCTTCAGCCGAGCTAAAGGCCTACATCGATTCGCTGGGTGGCTTGTGGTTCCAGGGAGCTTTAAATGGAAAAGCCGGCGGAGTTTTTGGTTCTTCTGGCACTCTCCACGGCGGCAATGAATCGACCCTGCTTTCGTTGTATCATCCTCTGGCGCATTTGGGGTTCATCATCGTGCCAACCGGTTACGCAGACCCAGCATTATTTAAGGCAGGCAGCCCCTACGGTGCGACCAGCGTGTCGTACAACAAGGATGCTCCGCCAACGGAAGATGACTTGGCAGTAGCGCGCTTCCAGGGCAAACGCACCGTCGAAGTGGCCGCGGCCTTGAAACAGGCACGATCTTCGAAGTGAGATGTAACCTTCTCCGTCCGTATGAATCCATGTGGGGACGGACGAATCGCATTTGATTCACGAACGACGATCCGTCAGGGTGGTGCATGGACGATCACAATCGTGAGAACGTGGCATTCGGGGCTCCTGGGATGGAGCCCCGTTGGACACGCGGCGCTAAAGATGCCGTCGGAACGGCGTACTCCACGTCCAGCAAAGTCTGGTACACCTTGGCTGGAGGATGCGTCACCGAGATCTTCTACCCCACGATCGATTCTCCGCAGGTCCGCGACGTGCAATTCCTAGTCAGCGACGGCAAGACATTCTGCGACGAGGAACGCCGCCACATGCGCGCCACTATCGAACATGTCTCCGAAGCGGCGCTCGGCTTTAACGTCACCAGCAAAGATCACTTTGGCAGATACACGCTGAAGAAAACTGTGCTTGGTGATCCGCACCAGAATTGCCTGCTGATTCACACTCAACTCATCGCCAGTTCCCAATTTAAGGACAAGTTACAACTCTACGTGCTGGCTGCGCCGCACATGGGCATAGGGGGTTGGCACAATAACGCTGAGGTTCGCAATTTCAAGGCTCGCCGCATCCTGGTCGCGCACAAAGATGGCTTCTGGTTAGCGATCGGAGCAACGATTCCCTACCTCAAGTGCTCGGTCGGATACGTCGCCGCGAGTGATGGTTGGACCGACATCAAAGACGATTTTTCCATGGACTGGGAGTTCGAGTCGGCCCCCGATGGAAACGTTGCGCTGACAGGCCAATTCGACCTAAGCCAGGGAAGTAAGTTTACCCTCGGCGTCGCCTTCGGACGAACCTTACACTCGGCGGTCACGTCGCTGATCAACTCGATCACGGCCGACTTCGAAACCGTGAAAGCAAATTTCATCGCCCAATGGTCACGCACCTCGAAGCGATTCCTGCTCGTAAACAATGGCGCCACCAAGCACAATTCGCAGCTTTTCGAGCACAGTGTAAATCTGCTGCTCGCGCATGAGGACAAGACTTATCCGGGAGCCATGATCGCTTCGCTTGCCATTCCGTGGGGCGAGGATAAGGGGGACGAGGAACTCGGCGGTTACCACTTGGTCTGGACGCGCGACATGGTGAACCGTGCCAGTGGCCTGCTGGCGGTAGGCGATACGGGTACTCCCCTCCGGGCATTGATCTATCTCGCCGTTTCGCAGCGCGAGGACGGCGGCTTTTACCAGAATTTCTGGATCAATGGGGAGCCCTACTGGCGCGGGGTGCAACTAGATGAAGTTTCGTTTCCGATCGTGCTGGCGTGGCGGTTGTGGAAGCAAAATGCGCTAAATAACTTTGAACCCTACCCCCTGGTGCTGCGCGCCTGCGGGTACCTGATCCGTGAGGGTCCTCACTCTCCCGAGGAACGTTGGGAGGAGGCTGCGGGCTATTCACCTTCTACTCTGGCCATCAACATAGCTGCCCTGGTATGCGCAGCTGATTTTATTAATGCGCATGGGGATCACGAACTCGGGAAATTCGTGTTAGAGTACGCGGACTTTCTGGAGCAGCACGTGGATCGTTGGACAGTGACGACACAGGGCTCTCTGGTGCCGGGCATCGATCGGCACTACATCCGGATTAATCCTGCGAACATGATCAACGGATACATTGATGAAGACCCGAACACCGGCACTCTGACGCTCGCCAACCAAGCGCCGGGCACTCAGTTCGACTATCCGGCAAAAGATATTGTCGATCATGGTTTTCTGGAATTAGTGCGCTACGGAGTCCGCGTCGCAGGGAGCCAGTTGCTCGAAGATTCATTGCGGGTTATCGATGCAGTGCTGAAGGTGGACACACCGAAAGGGCCGTGCTGGCACCGCTACAACCACGATGGCTACGGTCAGCGCGATGATGGGAGTTCGTACGTGAATTGGGGAACGGGGCGTTTATGGCCCCTGCTGACGGGAGAGCGCGGACATTATGAATTGGCAGCCGGTCGCGATGCGGAGCTCTATCACGACACCTTGGCGCGTTTCAGCCATGGCGCCGGGCTTTTTCCCGAGCAAGTCTGGGACGCTCCCACGCTGCCGAAAAAACACATTCATTTCGCTGGACCAACAGGTGCGGCAATCCCGCTGATGTGGGCGCATGCCGAGTACCTGAAACTTTCGCGGTCGATTGAGGACAACAAGGTCTTTGACAAGATCGAGCCGGTTGCGTCCCGATATCAGTGCGCATCTTATGCTCCAGAACCTCTAGAAATCTGGAAATTGAACCGACAGATCCGCGCAATTCCGCCGGGAACGAGACTACGGCTTCTTACCAGCTCTCCTTTTGAATTACATTGGAGTGCCGATAATTGGACGACGGTGCAAGACACGGCGTCCATCCCCAATGAATTAGGCGTTCACTACGTGGATATCGAGACGAAGCAAGATCAGCGCGATCCGCTTCGCTTCACGTTTTATTGGAACGGCGAGAGCCGGTGGGAAGGCAAAGACTACGAGATTGCATTGCAGGCCCGTGAATCTGAAGCGGGCAGAAAGGCAGCACACGGTGTCTAGTGAAACTGCTGTAAAAGAGCCCCAGAAAGTGGCCGCCGAGCCCAAACGAGGACCAGAGGGTGGCGTCAGCGATAAGCAAATCGATCTGCTCACGATTAACACGATCCGAACTCTGGCCATGGATGCGGTGCAGAAGGCGAACAGCGGACATCCAGGAACGCCGATGGCGCTTGCGCCAGTTGCTTACGTTTTGTGGGAGCGATTTCTGCGCCACAATCCGAAAAACCCGAACTGGGCGAATCGCGACCGCTTCGTTTTGTCGAATGGCCATGCGTCCATGCTGCTGTATTCCCTGCTCCACCTGTATGGCTATGGCCTGACGCTCGACGATTTGAAGAACTTTCGACAGTGGGATTCGAAGACCCCTGGACATCCGGAGTATCGCCTGACCGCGGGTGTAGAAACCACCACCGGGCCTTTGGGCCAGGGCGNNGGCCAGCAAGTAATCGATTACCGGATCTATGCGATCTGCGGCGACGGCGACTTGATGGAAGGCGTGTCGGCCGAAGCTGCTTCCATCGCCGGCCACCTCGGGCTGTCGAACCTGATCTGGATCTACGACAATAACCACATCACGATCGAAGGCAACACCTCGCTTGCCTTTACCGAAGACGTGGGCACGCGGTTCATGGGCTATCACTGGAACGTCTCGCGGGTCAGCGACGCGAATGACGTCGAGGCGATTGACCGTGCGATTCGGACCGCGCAAAAAGAAACCGAGCGGCCGTCGCTCATCATCCTGGACAGCCACATTGCCTGGGGCGCTCCCAACAAACAGGACACCGCAGGGGCCCACGGCGAACCGCTCGGCGAAGACGAGATCAAGCTGGCAAAGAAAGCCTACGGCTGGCCAGAAGATGCAAAGTTCCTGGTGCCGCAAGAAGTGTACGACCACATGGCGAAAGCTTCCGAGCGCGGCAAGCAGTGGGAAGACGAATGGGGCAAGAAGCTATCCTCCTTCCGGACGAGCAATGCTGCGTTAGCCAAAGAGTGGGACACGCTGCATGCGGGCAAGTTACCAGAAGGCTGGGACGCCGACATTCCGACTTTCCCTGCCGATGCGAAAGGGGTGGCCGGGCGCGAGGCTGGCAACAAGGTAATGAACGCGATTGCCAAACATGTGCCGTGGTTCATCGGTGGCGCGGCCGACCTGGCACCTTCAACTAAAACTTTAATAAATGGCGCTGGGGACTTCGAAAGAGGCAAGTACAACGGCCGAAACTTCCACTTCGGAATTCGCGAACATGCGATGGGATCGATCCTGAACGGCATGGCTCTTTCCGGGCTTCGGCCGTATGGATCGACGTTCCTCATCTTTTCCGACTACATGAAGCCTCCAATCCGCCTGTCGGCCTTGATGGAATTGCCGGTCGTTTTCATCTACACCCACGACTCGATTGGACTGGGCGAAGATGGACCGACGCATCAACCGATCGAGCAAATGCTTTCCCTCCGCTCAGTTCCCCGGCTCATCGACTTCCGTCCGGCGGATGCCAACGAAGTTGCAGTCGCGTGGAAGACGATCATGCAGCTGAAGCACATTCCTGCGGCGATTGCACTCAGCCGCCAAGCGCTTCCGACTTTCGATCGCACCAAGTACGCCAGTGCTGACGGTACAGCCAAAGGTGGATACGTCCTCGCCGATAGCGATGGCGAACCTGAGGTAATCCTGATGGGCACCGGATCCGAGGTGCAGCTCTGCGTGAATGCGCACGAGGAACTCCGGAAAGGTGGAGTCCGATCGCGAGTCGTTAGCATCCCTTCTTGGAAGCTCTTCCAGCAGCAACCGGAAGATTACCGAAATTCGGTTCTTCCTCCGGCGGTGCGCGCTCGAGTGGCAGTAGAAGCTGGAACCGATCTGGGGTGGCGAGAATTCGTTGGAATGGATGGCGAGATCGTGGCACGCTCCGACTTTGGAGCCTCGGCTCCCATTAAGGAATTGTTGAAACACTTCGGATTCACGGTTGAAAACGTGGTTGCACAGGCGAAAGCTTCCCTCAATAAAGTCCGTTCAAACGGCAAGAAGTAGGAAGAATGCGAGTTGCTGTTGCTGCCGACCATGCCGGCATTCCGCTTAATGAAATCGTGATCGCCGAGTTGAAGAAACTCGGCCACGAGGTCGTGGATTTAGGCACGCACGATCCTAAAGTGGCTGACGATTATCCCGATCGCGCCTCAGACCTTGCAGCAGCAGTGTTGAATCAAGGCTGCGAACGAGGCATCCTGATCTGTGGCAGCGGTGTCGGGGCTTCGGTGGCGGCAAATAAAGTCGTGGGAATTCGGGCCGGGCTCTGTCACGACCATTATTCTGCCCACCAGGGCGTAGAACACGACGACATGAATGTGCTGTGCTTTGGAGCGCGCGTGATTGGGTCGGAACTTGCCCTCGACTTGGTACGTGCATTCATGGCGGCAAAGTTTTCTAACGAAGAGCGCCATCTACGGCGCCTTCACAAGATTGAACTGATCGAACGATCGAGAGGCTAATCATGAGCAATCCATTAGTGGAACTTCACTCCTTCGGACAAAGCGTTTGGCTCGACCAGATCGAGCGCGCACTATTTAAGAGCGGCAAACTCGCCAAGTTAATTCAGGAAGATGGCCTCCGGGGAATGACGTCGAATCCGACGATCTTCGAGAAAGCCATCACCGGATCTGCCGATTACCAGGAACAGATTGACCGCGGTGCCCGCGACGGAAAAACGGGCAATGAAATTTACGAGGCGGTGGTGCTCGATGACATCGCCCATGCCTGCGACCTATTCCGTCCGCTTTACGACAGCACGAACGCTGGCGATGGTTTCGTCAGCCTCGAGGTTTCTCCCCTGCTGGCGCACAACACCGACGGCACAATTCGCGAAGCCAAGTCACTTTTCAATCGTCTCAGCCGTCCGAATGTGATGATCAAAGTGCCGGCGACCGACGAGGGCCTACCGGCAATCGAAGAACTCATCGCGTCTGGCCTCAACGTCAACGTCACTCTTATCTTTTCCGTACACCGTTACGAAGAGGTGGCCGAGGCCTACATCCGCGGACTCGAACGCCGTGCCCAGGCGGGTCAGCCGATCGATCGTATCGGTTCCGTGGCAAGCTTCTTTGTGAGCCGCATCGATTCCGCGGTAGACAAAGAACTCGATGCTGTGGAAAAGCAAACCACGGATCCGCAGAAAAAGCAGGAGATTCATTCGCTTCGCGGCAAGGCAGCGATTGCGAACGCCAAGATGGCATATGCCTCTTTCAAGCGCATCTTTGAGAGCCCGCGTTTCGAGGCACTTAAGCGCAAGGGTGCACGCGTACAGCGACCCCTGTGGGCATCTACGAGCACCAAGGATCCCAGCTATCCCGACGTTCTTTACGTGACGGAACTGATCGGCCAGCACACCGTCAACACCATGCCGCCCGCGACGATTGACGCGTGGCGAGATCATGGCAAGTCTGCGCCCAATCTCGAAAAAGACATGGACAAGGCGCCGGCGCTCTTCAATCAACTGAAAGCGCTCGGTATCGATTTCAAAAAGATCACCGACAAATTGACGGCCGACGGCGTGCGTTCGTTCTCGCAATCCTTCACCGATCTGATGCGCGCAATTGAACAGCGACGCGAAATGAGTCTGCCGGGTATTAAAGAGCGGCACGTCTCTGCACTCGGCAAGTACGAAAACGATGTGAAAGCTGCGATCGATGAGATCGGTTCGAAGAAGGTCGTGGAGCGTTTCTGGAAGAAGGACGCCGCAATATGGAGCGCTGACGCCGAGGATCAAAAGATCATTAACAACGCACTCGGGTGGCTCACCGTTACGGATTTGATGCTGAGCCGTGTAAAGGAGTTGAAGGCGTTCGCGGAGGAGATTCACGGCGCCGGATTCAAACATGCAGTCGTACTCGGCATGGGCGGCTCGAGCCTTTGCCCTGAAGTGCTACGCCGCAGCTTCGGAAAACAGTTGGACTACCCCGAACTTCTGGTCCTCGATTCAACTGTGCCCGCTGCAGTCCTGCAGATCGATAAGCAGATCGATCCGAAAAAAACGCTATTCATCGTGGCATCTAAATCGGGTTCGACCACTGAGCCACAGATGTTCTACCGCTACTACTTCGACAAAGTGAAACAGCTGCTTGGCGATAAGGCAGGCGCAAACTTCGTCGCGGTCACCGATCCCAACACCCAGTTGGAGGGTGAAGCGAAACGCGATAACTTCCGCAAGATTTTCACGAACATGGCTGANNAAGATTGGGGCGGCTCTCGGAGCGCTTGCCCGCAAGGGTCGCGATAAGGTCACTTTCATTACGCCCGCCCCCATCGATTCGCTCGGCCTGTGGATCGAACAATTGATCGCGGAGAGCACAGGGAAACACGGCAAAGGTATCGTGCCAATTGCCGGCGAGCCGCTGGGAGACACCAGTGTTTATGGTAATGATCGCGTCTTTGTATACATCGGCATCGCAGGAACAAACGGCGCAAACTATGAATCGCACCTCCAGGCACTGGAACAGGCCGGACATCCGGTTCTCCACCATGTCCTGAATAGCCCGCTCGACCTTGGCGAAGAATTTTTCCTCTGGGAGTTTGCTACGCCCATCGCCGGCGCATTGATCGATATCAACCCATTCGACCAACCCAATGTTCAGGAGTCGAAGGACAACACCAAGCGAATCCTCAAGGAATACGAACAAACTGGAAAGATTCCGTCATTAGGTTCGCTGGCGTCGGGCGGGGGACTTACGGTCCTTACCGATGAAAACAATCAGAAGGCGCTCTCTGGCGCCTCGACGCCGGAAGCGGCGATCACAGCGCAGTTGGCAAGAGTCAAGCAAAACGACTACTTCGCAATCACGCAGTACATCGAAGAAACGCCCGAGATTGAGGCCCTGATTCAGCAGATTCGCGTTGGAGTGCGTGATAAGGCGCGTGTAGCGACCACGACAGGGTATGGGCCACGCTTCCTGCATTCCACCGGACAGTTGCACAAGGGCGGCCCTGATAGTGGCGTCTTCCTGCAACTGATATCGAAAGATGCGCAAGATGTGCCCCTGCCGGGAGAGAAATTTACTTTCGGCATTTTGAAACAAGCACAAGCGCTCGGAGACTTTGAGTCATTGTCGAAACGTGGGCGGCGCGCGATCCGCGTCGATCTCGGGAATGACATTGTTGGGGGCTTGAAGAAAATTTTATCGACCGTGCAACAGTCTGAAGGCGTTACCGCCGCAGGGGCTCGCAAGTAGGAGGAGAGATGAGCACAACTTCAGCAACCGCCGCTGGCGTCGCACAATTTGGCGTGATCGGGCTCGGCGTGATGGGCCAGAACCTCGCTCTTAACGTCGACGACCACGGTCAACGAGTAGCCGTGTGGAACCTCGAGCCCGAGTGGGTCACGAAGTTCGTAACCCAACACAGCGACCGGAAGATCGCCGGAACCGCCGATCTGAAAGAGTTCCTCAAGTCGCTCGCAAAACCGCGGCGAATCTTGATGATGATCAAGGCTGGTGATCCGGTCGACCAGATGCTCGACAAACTCGCACCCTTGCTTGAACCGGGCGACATCGTCATCGATGGCGGCAACTCGTTCTTTAAGGACACACAACGGCGTGAAGCAGCCTATCGCGCGAAGAATCTCAACTTCTTCGGCATGGGCGTAAGCGGCGGTGAAGAAGGAGCGCGCTTCGGCCCCTCCCTGATGCCAGGCGGAGACAAGAACGCGTACGAGCATGTGAAGCCTACGCTCGAGGCCATCGCTGCTAAAACAGCGTACGGGCCATGCGTTACGTATTGTGGCCCAGACGGTGCCGGGCACTTCGTAAAGATGGTGCACAACGGCATTGAGTACGGCGACATGCAATTGATCGCGGAGGCGTATGACCTTCTGCGAAAGGCACTGGGATTGGGCGCACAAGA
>PLWX01000179.1 GCA_003151155.1 Acidobacteriaceae bacterium | reverse complement strand
TTGAGCCATGTCCAATCCGCATAAGCGAATGGCTCAGTGGGAGCAGGCTTTGACGGCAACCCCGAGCGGGGCGCCTGCGTCGCAGAGGAACCGTTCACTGCGGCCGCAGCATCCCTGACTGCGTCACTGGTGTTCACAAGTGGCTCCGTGGTTACATTCGACGGTGCGGAAGAGGATCGCGCCTTCTGTTGACGCTCCAATTCTTCGATCCGAGCTTTCAAGAGCTCGAGCTCTTTCGTGATATCCGCCTGCGCGGTCGTGTCGGCAGACTCGGGCGACGACGCAGGGTGCGTGGTATCAACTGCCTCGCTGTGCGAAGCCTCATTGGAGGATGGATCGGAGGATTCATTCAGTCCTGACATCTGAGTTGCTGCTGTTGGCGTTGATTGGTTTTTCGTCTGCCCGAAGCAAGGCGATTGCGTAACAACGCAGCACAAAATGACCAGTCCGGCTATAGTCGGAAATAGCGGGACACGGTCTAGCGATGATCTCGTTATTGCAGAGTCCCGGCTTGGTCGGAGCGCATTCTTCGATACTGATGAGTTCATATACGGTTTCCTGATTTCCTTTCACGTCCAGCACATCAGAGCAGAAGCTCATTACAACGAATTTGGCGTAAAGGCCGGATAAAATCCGAATAAAAAGTTTCTAAACACAGGATGCATCCTCAATAGAAAACTCACGAAACCTTCGCGTTAAGTGTGATCTAACGAGCATTGGTCAAGGCAATCGAAATGGTTTTCACGCCTCGAGGCTGAAGCGTGTTTCCGCCAACCGGTACATGCGTCGCCACATTAAGCGGTTTGTCGTGACCACGACAGCGGCCATGGCAAGAGTGGCAGCGACAAGCAGAGCATAGTCTCCTTTGTCGGTGGCGTGACTGATGGTTGCTCCAAGCCCGATCGTCTGGTAAATCTGGCCTCGGAAATGGAAGTACTCGGCAACGATGCTTGCATTCCATGCGCCGCCAGATGCCGTTACCAGTCCGGTTATCAGGTATGGAAAGATCGCCGGCAGAATCAATTTTCGCCATCGCTGCCAGCCGTGAATGTTGAAAATGTTCGATGCTTCTTTCAGATCAGCTGGGATCGCCATGGCGCCCGCAATCACGTTGAACAGCACGTACCACTGCGTGCCGAGCAATAGGAGCACAATGGATGCGATACCAAGTCCGCCGCCTATTTGCATTAGTAGCAGCAGGACAATGGGAAACAAAGCCGTCGCAGGCACCGAGGCCGCAATTTGCGCCAAGGGTTGAGCGATTTTTGCCAGTCTGCGATTGGATCCGATGGCGACTCCGACGGGGATCGTCCAGAGGCACGCAATCAGAAGGGTGACATTCACGCGCACGAAGGTCGCGAGCAGCCCCCTACCAAGTTGTGCGACTTCGATGGATGTGATTCCGGTAAGCAGCACCGTCATCCTAGCCGCTCCGTATGCGACCGGGACCAGCAGACCGAGGGCAATGACTAAATTGATGGCCCGTCGCACCAATGAGGGCTTCTCGTCATTCACGTGCATCCGAGTGCGCCGCGCGACGCCTAATGCGACCCTCTCTGACAGAGGCCCGACCATCTGCTTGTTCAGCGCTCGAAGAAGACCCGAGCGCTGCATCACATTAAGGAACCATGACGTCGGCACCTCGATTGCCTCGACTTGCTCCAACTTAAACTTTTCTGACCATGCAATCACCGGACGCCACACTACCTGGTCAAGGACAACAATTACGGCGATCATGGTGAACAAGCCCCACAGAATTGCCGATGTATCTCCTGCACTCGCCGCGGTTTGAAGATACGATCCGAGGCCGGGAAGGCGGAAGTCGCGCGCGCCTAGCACGAACATCTCGCAAGCCATTAGGAAAAACCAACCACCCGCAACGGACATCATGGAATTCCACACGAGGCCAATCGCAGAAGCGGGCAGCTCCAGATTCACGAAACGCTGCCACCAATTGAAGCGGTAGATTCGCGCTGCCTCGCGCATTTCGCGGGGAATCGTCTTCAGTGATGAATAGAAACTGAAGGTCATGTTCCATACCTGCCCAGTGAAGATCAGTACGATGGCACCCATCTCGACGCCGAGTTGGTGGCGCGGGAACAAGGCGACCATCGCCAGCATCACGCTCGGCAGAAAGCTAAGCACGGGGATCGACTGAAGCACGTCGAGCAGCGGGACCATGAACTTCTCGGCGCGCTTGTTGTACGCGGCGACGTACCCATACACCAACGTAAAAAGCAAACTTAGGACGTACGCCAGGAAGATGCGCAGGAGCGAATAGCCGGCATAAACCGGCAGATATCGCGGATCACGATGGATCTCGACTGTGGGTGTGAATGGTGCAAACCAAGTACGTGCGGCAGAGATGATGCCATAGAAGAGTGCCATCGCACCCGCAAACATTACCAGGTCGATGATCGCTGTGGACGGTCGTCGTACCTGCAACGAACCTGTCGTCAGCCGTACTTGCGCTTCATGCATGCGGGTTCGGCTCGCCGGTGTGCTCAGTCGTCTCTGCCTGATGCAGGCGCCCAGTGTCGGAGTCGTAGTCGAAGATCTCGGCATAACGTCCCCAATTCAGCGCGGTTTCCATCTGCCTTACGGTTTCTTTTTCACTAAAGTGTTCGTCGAGAATGTCGTGGAAGAACTCGTCGGGAATCGCGTGATCGGACTTTGACTTCAAAGTGGTGTCTATGAAGCGCAGCAACGTGATGTTTTTCAATGCGGCTTCACGAAACAGAACCTTCCGAGTAAGCATTTCGGCCTCCGCAAATGCTCTCCCATCCGGCGTAAGCTCGACATCACCCTCTCGCACGGCGGCATATCCCAACATTACTGCGGAATCAACGATCGGCAGAAGGTCATCGATTTCCATCGAAAGCTCATCTGACAAGCGATAAAGATCTTCGTGTCCCGCGCGGTCGGCCAGCAATTCCAGGAAACCTGCAATACCGCCAGGACGTGCGTGCGGCAACATTTGGTAGCTCTGTCTAGCCTTCACAACCATTGCCACCCCAAAGGAACCCGGCGGAGTAATGTGCCGGTCCGGCTGAGTAAGCACGTTGTAGATGTAATCCACCAGTTGCCTGAAGCGCGGCGCCTTGTAGTCGTGTGGATGCACCATGCCAACTAGGAAATCAGCACGGATATGACCTGGATTGCGGCCCAATATAATGACTCGGTCAGCCATCAACACCGCCTCTTCGATATTGTGGGTGACAATAAAAATGGTATTGGTGGGCATCCGTTTGTTCCTCCACAACTCAATCAGTTCATTGCGCAGGTTTTCCGCTGTGAGAACGTCGAGTGCGGAAAACGGTTCGTCCATGAACAGAACCTCCGGTTCGACGACCAGCGCACGTGCAAAGCCGACGCGCTGTCGCATCCCGCCTGAAAGTTCCTTGGGATAGGCTGTTTCGAATCCGTCGAGGCCGACCATGTCGAGCGCTTTCAGAGCCCGCTTGCGCCGATCGATCTCACCCATGCCAAGCGCTTCGAGTGGTGCTTCGACATTGCCGAGAACCGTGAGCCACGGAAAAAGCGCGAACGCTTGAAATACCAATGACACTTTTGGTTTCGATTCGGCAATGGGTTTGCCGTGCCAAAGCACCTGGCCAGAAGAAGGCTGCGACAAGCCGCAAAGCATGCGCAAAAGTGTCGATTTGCCAGAACCCGAGGGGCCAAGCAGGGCTGTAATGGTCCCGGAATCGACGCGCAGATTGGTGGCGGCTATAACCTCGATTTTCCCGCCGTCAGGTTGCGAAAAGGACTTGGTGATCGCTCGAGCTTCAATGACCACTTCCGGCCTGATTTCCATTCGCAATTCCGATTGTTTGATTCCTTAACGTATCCAGCTATGAGTGCTTTGATTGCGCAGGAAGTTAGGCACTCCTTCACTTCTCCTGCGTCCGGAAGTAGATAATCCAACAGATCATGGAAACTGATGTCAGCCCGACCGCAAGGAACTGTTCGATCCGGTGCATAGCTGTGATCGTTCCTAGAAGAAGCATTCCGAGAGCGAGTGCGTTGCTGATTGCGGCTATCCAATACATCCGAACCGATATTTTCCGAATAGACAACGCGAATTGCTTCACTCCCTCCCCTCGTCGGACCGGTGATTTAAAACGAGCGAAGCCTCACCGGGAAGGATTCTTCTGAACCGGGTACAAGCGGTCGAGATCAAGGTTCAGTTCGAGGACGTTCACTCGAGGTTCGCCGAGGAACCCAAGCTGTCGACCTTCCGTGTGCTCTGCAACCAAAGCCTGTAGTTTTTCTTCTGGGATTCCACGTTCATGGGCGACTCGAGCAAGCTGAAACGCAGCGTTTGACGGAGTGATGTGCGGATCCAAACCCGAGGCTGATGTCGTGACCATGTCAATGGGAACGGGTTTGGAAGGATTCTCCGCCTGCGCAGCGGCGGTGTCCTGCTTTACGCGATCGATGAGCTTCTGATTTGTCGGGCCGTAATTCGTCCCCCCCGAATTAGTGGCGTCATAACCATTGCCTGCGTTGGAAGCCCTGGGGTGGAAATATCCCGGCGCAATGAAGGGCTGGGCGATGATCCGGGACCCTATAATCGCACCGTCTTTCGGGATGAGCTGTCCATTCGCTTTATCGTGGAACAGCACTTGCGCAAAGCCGGTGACAATCAGTGGATAGATCAATCCAAGAAGGATTATCGTTACGACCGTCATCAGTATCGAGGTAATGAGATTTTTTTTCATTGGATTGCTCCTACGCCAAATGAATACTCGTGATCAGCATGTCAATAATCTTGATTCCGATGAACGGGACGATTACTCCGCCTACGCCATAGATCAAAAGGTTTCGTCTAAGGATTGCGGCAGCACCCATCGGACGATACTTGATTCCGCGAAGCGCGAGTGGAATCAGCGTAACGATGATCAGCGCATTGAAGATGACCGCGGAAAGGATCGCCGATTCGGGCGTCTTCAGTCGCATGATGTTCAGCGCGTTGAGCACCGGAAATGTCGCGGCGAACATGGCGGGAATAATCGCAAAGTACTTCGCTACATCATTGGCGATAGAAAACGTAGTCAGAGCCCCGCGCGTCATTAGCAGCTGCTTGCCGATTTCAACGACCTCAATCAACTTTGTGGGGTTCGAATCGAGATCGACCATATTGCCGGCCTCTTTAGCCGCCTGCGTGCCGGTGTTCATGGCCACTCCTACGTCAGCTTGGGCAAGCGCCGGGGCGTCATTTGTGCCATCGCCGGTCATCGCGACGAGCTTTCCGGCACCTTGCTCCTTGCGGATCAAGTCCATCTTGTCCTTTGGTGTTGCTTGTGCGAGGAAGTCGTCTACTCCGGCTTCGCGAGCGATCGCAGCAGCGGTCAACGGGTTGTCGCCGGTNNCGAGCGATCTCTTCCACCGTCGCTTTCACTTCGGGCGGCATTGGAGCGGAGCCCTCCAACAGATAGCGTTCGATTGCATCCACTGAACCTTTTCGAATTTCGAATCCGCTCAGGTTCACGCCCGACATACGGGTTTGGGCAGAGAATGGAATGAAGTGGGCTTCGTGTGAAGCGAGTTCACGGCCGCGCAGTCCGTATTTCTCTTTCGCTAATACAACGATTGAGCGGCCCTCGGGAGTTTCATCCGCAAGCGACGACAACTGCGCGGCGTCGGCAATTTCCTGTTCCGTGACCCCCGGCGCTGCTACGAATCGTGCCGCCTGGCGGTTGCCGAGGGTGATGGTTCCTGTCTTGTCGAGCAGCAGTGTATTGACGTCGCCTGCCGCTTCCACAGCGCGGCCTGACATTGCAAGGACATTGTGCTGTACAAGGCGATCCATACCGGCGATGCCAATCGCCGAGAGCAGGCCGCCGATCGTTGTCGGAATAAGGCATACCAGGAGTGATACGAGAACGAAGACCGTCTGCGGCGCGCCCGAATAGATAGCGAACGGCTGCAAAGTAACTACTGCGAGCAGGAAGATGATGGTCAATCCAGCAAGCAAGATGTTGAGTGCGATCTCATTCGGCGTCTTCTGTCGCTCCGCGCCTTCGACGAGGGCAATCATGCGATCGAGGAAGGTCTCACCGGGGTTCGAGGTGATCTTGATCTTGATCTGATCGGACAAGACTCGCGTTCCGCCGGTTACAGCCGAGCGATCGCCGCCGGATTCGCGAATGACTGGAGCCGATTCACCGGTAATCGCTGACTCATCGACCGATGCGACCCCTTCGATGATTTCGCCATCACCCGGAATGAGCTCTCCGGCGGCGACAACCACGACATCATTGGCTCGAAGTTTCGAACTGGCGACTTTCTCGATCTCCCCATTCGCTTGCAACCGGTTGGCGATGGTCTCGGAACGCGCCTTGCGCAGAGTATCTGCCTGCGCTTTACCGCGACCTTCAGCCATCGCTTCCGCGAAGTTTGCGAACAGAACGGTGAACCAGAGCCAGAGGGTGATCTGGAGGTTGAACTTGAATGCCTGGTGAGGGTGCATCAGTAGCAGCGCGCTCGTAATAACGCTGCCGACCTCAACCACGAACATGACGGGATTGCCCATCATCTTCTTAGGATTGAGCTTGGTGAGCGCATCAACCGAAGCGCGCCGAACGATCTTAGGGTCCCAAAGAGATTTGCGTTTCGCGTGGGCTGACATATTTACCTCAGTACGCCTTTCCAGCATGCATCTGGAGATATTCCAGAATCGGGCCAAGGCTGAGCGCAGGGAAAAACGTCAGTGCGCCGACAATGACAATGACCCCGATCAACAGGGCCGTGAACAATGGAGTAGTCACCGGGAACGTCCCCAGCGACGGAGGAACATACTTCTTCTTTGCGAGATTGCCGGCGATCGCAAGTATCGGGATGTGCATCAGGAAGCGTCCGCCAAGCATTGCGAAGCCTAGGGCGACGTCGTACCACGGGGTATTCACAGTCAGTCCCCCAAATGCGGACCCGTTGTTTGCTGCGCTCGATACAAATGCGTACAGCATCTGGGAAAGACCGTGCGGCCCTGGATTTGTTATGCTCGCTGTGCCAAACGTCTCCACGCTTGAAATGCCAGTCAGCACGAGAATAATGAAGCAGAAGATCAACGTGACAAGCAATGCCATCTTCACGTCGTAAGCTTCGATCTTCTTCCCGAGGTATTCCGGCGTGCGGCCAACCATCAGCCCGGCGATGAACACCGTAAGAATGATAAAGACCAACATCCCGTACAACCCGGCACCCACGCCGCCGAAGATGACCTCGCTCAACATCATGTTGACGAGCGGCACCATGCCCCCGAGCGGTGTAAAGGAATCATGCCAGCCGTTGATCGCCCCGCAACTCGCATCGGTGGTTACGGTGGCGAACAGCGCGGAACTAGCGATGCCGAACCGTACCTCTTTGCCTTCCATGTTTCCGCCGGGCTGCTGCAGGCTCGCCCGTTGATCAACGCCATGCAGCAGAGGATTGCCGGACGCCTCGGCCCAGTATGCCGTGGTGACACCGGCGAGAAACAGAATCGCCATCGCGGCCCACACGGCCCAGCCATGCTTCTGGGAGCCGATCATGCGGCCGAGCGTGTACGTCAGTCCAGCCGAAACCGCAAAGATAGAAAACATCTCGATTAAGTTTGAGAGTGGCGTTGGATTTTCGTACGGATGGGAACTGTTTGCATTGAAGAATCCGCCGCCATTCGTTCCGAATTCCTTGATGATCTCTTGCGAAGCAACTGGACCTTGCGCGATTGTTTGGGTCGTCACCGTGTCCATCGCCGGCTTGCCGTCGGGACCCATCACCGGCTTTCCATCGGCACCGGTCTTCGCCACCTGTTGCGGCTCAATGATCTTCACGGTGTCATATGGCTTGAGGTTCTGCACCACACCCTGGGAAACCAGCGCAAGCGCGCCAACGACGCAGAAAGGGAGTAGCACCCAGAGCGCAGCGCGCACCATGTCCACCCAGAAGTTTCCGATCGTCTCCATCTGCCGGCGGGC
>PLWX01000091.1 GCA_003151155.1 Acidobacteriaceae bacterium | reverse complement strand
CCGTCCGGTTTTTCCCACCTGCCTCGCGACGCTAACTCCGGCGATTCCCGGTAAAGATTCCGCAGCTCTGGCACACCTCTCTTCCCTTTCCCTGTCAAACACCGGAGAATACCTATACCCATGGCGACTGCCGCAGCCCCTTCGGAGCTCGATCCCGACAAACAGTTGTCGAGTGGTCATGTCCCCGAGCCAATCGAACGCTATTTCCAGGTGTCACTGTTTTTGCTGTTGATCACCGGCTTCATCACCCTGGCCGGCACAGGCAAGCTCGATCCAGTTTCCATGGTTTTTGTGCTCGGCGCTCTTGCTCTACGTGCTGTTCACATTTTCCAGAAAAAACAATTCGTCATTCCCGAACGCTGGACGACCGCATTCACCCTGGTCTATGTATTGGTCTACGCCGTCGATTACTTCTTTATCTCGCGAGATTTCGTAAGCGCCACCGTGCACCTCGTCTTGTTTGGCATGGTGGTGAAAGTTTTCTCCGTGCATCGCGACCGCGACCTGCTGTATCTCGGAGTACTCGCCTTTCTCATGGTGCTAGCGGCATCCGTGCTCACGGTGAACACCATATTTCTTGGCGGGTTTGCGGTGTTCTTGTTGGTGGCGATCGCGACCTTCACCAGTTTCGAAATGCGCCGGGCGGCATCTGCTACCGGCAGTATTCAGTCTTCCAGCGCCGAACCGTCACGCCAGCGGCCGGGAATTGCCCGTCTCAACCGTGCCCTGTCGCGCACCGCCTTGGCCCTCACCGCGACGATTCTGCTCGGAGCCACCGTCCTGTTTTTTCTCCTCCCGCGAATTTCTGGCGGCTATCTCGGCTCGTTCACCCGCGGCTCCGATCCGGTCAGCGGCTTCCGCGACAACATCCAGTTAGGTGGCATCGGACGCATCCAACAATCCACGCAAGTTGTCATGCACCTGCAGATCAACGGCGATCATTCCGCTTTTGACGGCAAGCTGCGTGGCACGGTCTTATCACGTTTCGACGGGAAATCGTGGGCTGATACGCCGCGCTACATGAATATCCTTAGCTCACGCGTTGGCCGCTACGATATTTCCACCGAGACCCTGGCAGCCGATCCTTATCTCGAGCGGGTTTCCGGTAGTCGCATCTCGCAGATGATGACTTACCGCATCCTCATGGAACCTACGTTGAGTACGGTTCTCTTCCTGGCGAAGGGCACGCTCGAGTTCGAGGGAAACTTTCGCCAGATTGCCTACGATAGTGCGCAGTCTTATATCAATCTCGATGGCAGCCGTCCGACGAACGCCTACTGGGGGGTGACAAACATCACGCCGCCGGATCCTGCCGCGCTACGAGCAACCGGCGCCGATTATCCGGAGCCGATCGCGGTGCGTTACCTGCAGCTTCCTGAACTCGATCGTCGCATCCCTGAACTCGCCCGCGCCGTTACCGCGAAAGCATCCACTCCCTATGACAAAGCGCAGGCCGTCGAAAACTACCTGCAGCAGAATTATGGTTACACCCTCGAACTTCCAGCTGTAACGCCGGCAGACCCGTTAGCGAATTTTCTCTTCGAAAGGCGGCAGGGCCACTGTGAATACTTTGCCAGCGCGATGGCCGTCATGCTGCGCACCCTTGGTATTCCTACCCGCGTCGCGACCGGCTTTAGGGGCGGCGAGTATAACGACCTCACCGGCAGCTACATCGTTCGCGGGCGAGACGCACATGCCTGGGTGGAGGTCTTCTTTCCCAACCAGGGCTGGGTTTCTTTCGATCCGACGGCGTATGCCCCAGCCCAGGAACCGTCGCTGGTAGGGCGCCTTCGTCTGTACGCAGACGCCATGAATGAATTCTGGCACGAGTGGGTTGTGAACTACGATTTCGCCCACCAGCGGACCCTTACCGCATCGCTGACCACGCAATCGGTGGAGGGCGGCGTAAGTGTCCGCGCATGGTTGGCCCACATTTATCAAAAGCTGTTGCAAAACGCACGAGGTGCACAACGCTCTTTTGCCCAGTCGCCACAACGTCAGTCGCGATGGGCAGTCGGTGTGATCATCTGCCTGTTGCTGCTGGTCCTATCGCCACGGCTTTACGCTTTCTGGAAGATTCACACTCTCGTACAAAATCCTCAGTCTGCCCCGGAAGCGGCGGCGTCATTGTGGTACGCGCGCGCCACCAAGCACCTTGCCCGGTACGGATGGAGAAAGCAGCCGTCCCAGACGCCGGCGGAATTCCTGAGTACCGTCGATCATGCGGCCATTCGCGAAGTGTTGGAGCTCTTTACGGAGCACTATGAACACGCGCGCTTTGGGCATTCCGTAAGCAGCGCGACGCAGTTACCCGATCTTTTTGCGCGTCTCAAGGCACACGACCAGGCAAAGTGAAATTCGGCTAAAAATGTTAAAATAGCTGGATTACATGCCTGAACCGAAGTCTCCTGTAGGCACCCTGGAACAACCCAAGAAAGTTGGTTTTGTCTCCCTCGGCTGTCCGAAAAATCTCGTTGATTCTGAAGTCATGATGGGCCTTCTCGCGGCCAATGGTGCGCAGATGACCGCGCGCGCCGAAGACGCCGACATCATCGTGGTGAATACCTGCTCGTTTATCGATACCGCCAAACAGGAGTCCGTCGACACCATTCTTGAAATGGCGGCGCACAAGGCCGCCGGCCGCGCCCAGAAACTGATCGTCGCCGGATGCCTCGTTGAACGCTATCGCAATGAGATCCAGAAGAACATTCCGGAAGTCGATGCCGTGGTTGGCACCGGAGAACTGGAAGCCATCCTCGCAGCCAGCGGAATCCAACCTCAACCGAAGGCGACAGCTTCTCCGTTCGTCATCATCAATTCATCCAGTGCCAGCCAGCAACTAAAATCCGGCGTTGCGGATCGTCCGGAAGGCGCCGCGCGCGAAGAAGCCGGACGCTTTTCGCGCACCGAATGGGATGGCGCTGTTGCCGATCTACCGAACTACCTCTACGACGAGAACACGCCACGCCTTCTCGCTACTCCGAAATATACTGCCTACATCAAGATTGCCGAGGGCTGCGATCACCCCTGCTCCTTCTGTATCATCCCGCAACTCCGCGGAAAGTTTCGTTCCCGGCGCTTTGAATCCGTGGTGGCCGAAGCGGAACGCCTCGCGAAACAAGGCGTCAAAGAGATCACGCTCATCGGTCAGGACACGACCTGCTATGGCGAAGACCTCGGACTGAAAGATGGACTGGCACAACTTCTCGACCGCCTCGCGCAGATCGAAGAGCTTCAGTGGGTGCGCTTTTTGTACGCCTACCCCAACAAGATAACCAAGCGCCTGCTCGAGACCATAACCAAGCATCCGAACATTCCCAATTACATCGATGTCCCATTGCAGCACTCGTCCGCAAATGTATTGAAGCGCATGAAGCGCGGCGCGCACGCCGACATCTTCCTGAAATCCATTGACGAAATGCGCAACACAATCCCCGATCTCACTTTGCGTACATCGTTCATCGTCGGCTTTCCCGGCGAGACCACAGAAGATTTCGAGCAGCTCTGTGAGTTCGTAAAGGCCGCGCAGTTCGATTGGCTAGGCGTCTTCAGTTATTCCGACGAGGAAGGTGCAAAGCCGTTCGCCCTTGACGAGAAAGTCGAGCCTCGCGAAATTGAACGTCGCCGTAAAAAGCTGATGTCGCTGCAGAAACAGATCAGCCGGAAACGACGCAAGGCCCTCGTAGGCCGCGAGTTCGATGTCATCCTCGAAGGTCCATCCGAAGAAACCGACCTTCTCTGGGAAGGCCGCACCGCCATGCACGCCCCGGAAATCGATGGCAAGGTCTATATCAACGACTTCGCGGAGCATGAAAACGTGGAAGCCGGTCAGGTGTTCCGGTGTGAAATCACCGAGGCCCATGACTACGACTTGGTAGCCCGTCTCCTTTAAACCGCCTTGGAGATTCGTCTTCTTCAAAAAAATTCCTCCGTGTCTCCGTGTTAGGTGTTTTCGATAAAATATTTACAGGCCATGGCCAAGAAGAAACTTCCAAACCTGCGCTGTCCCACTTGCCGCAAGATCGTTTTACGATCCGATCCCGAATTCCCTTTCTGCTCCGACCGCTGCCGCGTCGTTGACCTCGGCAAGTGGGCCAGCGGCGGCTATGTCATCTCCACCCCGATAAACAACGTAGGCGAAGACTTCCAAGGCGACTATGATCTGAGTTCTCCGCGGAAGAAGGGGCCGAATGGCGGATCAGGCAAGCCAAACTAAATCCACTACCCGCATTCCACGCTGGGCACACCTCGTCGCGATCTTTTTTGGCGCTGGCCTGGGCAAGCCCGGGCCGGGCACCTGGGGTTCGGCTGCCACCGTTCTTCTCTGGGCTCTGATCGCGCACTTCACCCCCGCGCCCTATCAGCTATACGTCATCCTGATACTCACCGCGCTCTCGATTGTTATTGGGATTCCGGCCGCAACCCTTGAAGCCCGCGGCTGTGGACGCAAAGATCCTTCGCATGTCGTCATCGATGAAGTCGCGGGTCAACTCGTCACCCTCATCGCGGCTCCCGTGCATTTCGTTCCGATGCTGTTGGGATTCCTGCTCTTTCGCGCCTTCGATATCACCAAGCCCCCGCCGATCCGTCGCCTGGAGAAGCTGCCCGAGGGCACCGGAATCGTCGTCGATGACATTGGTGCCGGCATTTACGGTTGGATCGTGTTGCAAGTTCTTCTCTATCTGGCCCGCCAGCATGGCTGGAACTGGATGTTCTGAGTATTCAATCGGCGCATCTCATTTTTACCGGGTGGCGTGCCACACGCCTCGCCTCCATCTTTGATACCCTTTAGAAACGAAGCATGAGTGACTCCGGACTGATTCAGCCCAACGGCCAGCCACACATCGACTCCATTGAGCCTGCCTATGCTTTGCCCGGCGGTGAGATCAAACTCGTCGGCCACTCCCTGGCTCCTCGCGACCTGCAGCGCCCGCGCGTCCAGTTCGGCGACAGCAGTGCTCCTGTGGTGATTGGCTCAGAGGGCTTCGTCGTCGCACGTGTGCCGCACGATGTGCCATCCAGCAATGTCTCCGTGCAGGTCAACGGACGCTCCAGCAATGAGCGCATGGTACGCGTGGCCATGCCCATTGCCGAGAACATGCACCCCGTCACCAACCCCGCGATCGACCACGAAGGCAATCTCTACGTTACTTTCTCCGCAGCGCGCGGGCAAAAAGCGCCCGTCGCGATCTACAAGATCGACACCAACTACAGCGTGAAGCCGTTCCTGAACGAGATGATGAACCCCACTGGAATGGCCTTCGACCGTTCGGGACATCTCTACGTTTCGTCGCGCTTCGATGGCGCCGTTTATCGCGTCGCTGCGAATGGCAACATGACGACCTACGCCGAAGGCATGGGTGTGGCCACCGGTATCGCCTTCGATACCCAGGAAAACCTCTTCGTTGGCGATCGCAGTGGAACCATCTTCAAGATCGCCCGCGACCGCCAGATTTATGTCTTCGCGACTCTCGAGCCGAGTGTCTCCGCGTATCACCTTGCATTCGGACCGCATGGGAATCTCTACGTGACCGGACCAACCACCAGCAGCTTCGACTCGGTCTACGAGATCAGCCCGGAAGGCGAAGTTGCGCAGTACTACCGCGGTTTAGGGCGTCCCCAGGGGCTGGCTTTCGACCTCGACGGCAACATGTACGTCGCGGCCTCTCTCAACGGTAAGCGTGGCATCGTGCGCATCACTCCGGAACGCCAAGCCAGCTTGATGGTGTCTGGAAACAATCTCGTCGGGCTCTGCTTTGCTCCGAGTCGCGCGGTCGTGCTTGCGACGACCGACGCCGTCCATCACTTGTGGTGGGATATCCAGGGCAGGCCGCTGCTGTAATTCATTTAACAGTGGATGCTCGAGTGGCAGTGATCACCGCTTCGCGCTTGAGTTCGTTACTTCCCTCCGCGAGATAAAGTGTCTACGTGAAGTTATCCGGCGTTGAAAATTCGAAGACTTCGCGCCACGAGTATTTCTTTCCACCCTGCCCGTATTCGCCGCTCATGACAACCTGCGCCAATGTGCTGCGATCCCCTTCCTGCCTGGGCACATGCCACTCCACGTCGAAGGGCGCACAACCTTCATCGACAAATGCGGCGCAGAAAAGCCCGGCATACTTCTGTTGGGCTGAGTTCCACCAAAACGCCGCCGTCAATTCATCGGTTCCGTCCGGCGCCTTGGAATGGTATTCCTCAATGAGTGGAGGCCCTCCTCCGAGAGTGTACCAGCGCTCTTGTCCCTGGCGGGCGGCTTCCGGAACTTGTGTGGCAGTCGGTTCAGATTTATCGATAATGTTCCACTGGCCAGAGAACAGAGTTCCCAGCTTTTGCATCTCCGATTGACCGAACGCGGCTGACGCGAATAAAACCACGAAACATAGGCGCGAAAGCATCCTAGGCTCCTCCCGGCGATGTTGAAGCCCGAATGATACAAGGCCATGTTCCGTTCAAGCAACGTACGAACTCCAAATTCCCTTTTCGCGCAGGACAAGCATGGAAGGTGTTCCCCCCATCACTTCCGTGCATTACACTAAAACCGTGATCGCCGAGATCGTCGCCATCGGGTCAGAGCTGCTAACCCCCTTTCGACAGGACACTAACTCCCTTTACCTCACCCAACGCTTGAATGAGCTTGGGGTCGAGGTCATGTTCAAGAACATCGTCGGGGACAATCGTGAGAACCTCGCACAGGTGGCACGCACCGCCATCGATCGTTCGCACGTTGTCATCTTCATGGGAGGCCTCGGGCCAACCATCGACGACCTCACGCGAGAGGCAGTGGCGGATGCTCTCGGATTAAAGCTCAAGCGCAATCCCGATATGGTTGCCGATCTCTACAAGCGATTCGCCTCCCGCCGTGTCTTGATGCCTGACAACAACATGCGCCAGGCCGACGTGATCACCGGCGCCGAGGTTATCCCCAACGCCAACGGCTCCGCGCCCGGTCAGTACATTGAAGGTGAGCAAGACGGTTCCCCGCGTTACATCTTTCTGCTGCCCGGACCACCGCATGAGCTGAAGGCAATGTGGAACGACCAGTGCCAACAGCTTCTCCGGGACAAGCTTCCGCGCGCGTTCATTGCGACTCGCGAGTTGCGGGTCAGCAGCCTCGGTGAGTCTACCGTCGATGCCCGTGTCGCCCCGATTTATACCAAGCACACCAACGTCCAGACCACAATTCTGGCCAAAGCAGGTGAGGTACAACTTCATCTCAAGTGTCGCGCCAAATCGCTGCCGGAAGCGCAAGCTGCCGTCGATCGACTCGCCGGCGAATTAGAGGATGAACTCGATGACGCAGTCTTCTCCACGAATGGCGAATCGCTCGAACAGATTGTTGGTTACTACCTGCAGATGCGCAACTCCACCATCTGCGTGGCAGAAAGCTGCACCGGCGGATTGATGGCAGAGCGCCTGACCAATGTCAGCGGCAGCTCGCGGTATTTTGTCGGAGGCGCGGTCGTCTATTCGAATCACCTGAAGACCCTCCTCGCCGATGTTCCGCCCATGATGATCGAAGAGTACGGCGCCGTCAGCCGCCAAGTCGCAGTTACCCTGGCCGAGAACTTCCGCGAGATTTGTAACTCGACCATCGGTGTCGGCATCACCGGAATCGCAGGACCGTCCGGCGGCAGCGAAGATAAGCCAGTAGGACTGGTCTACATAGCGGTCGCCGACGATCGCGGCACAGATGTTGTAGAACGCCGCTTCCCTGGCGATCGCGAACGCATTCGCTGGTGGTCCACCCAACTCGCGCTTGACATGGTGCGCAAGAAGTTGATCTGACCATGCGTCTCTTCTTCGCACTCGATATCGACCCTGCGATCCGCGAGCGCATCACGGCGTATGTTGACGGATTGCGCCGCATCCCTGGCATTCGTTTCATGCCGGCGGAGAGCTATCATGTGACCTTGAAATTTCTTGGTGAAGTGCGCGATCTCGATCGCGTGCAGCGTGCCGTCGCAACCGTTCACTCCCATTTCTTCGACCTCACCTTTCGCGACGCAGGTTTCTTTCCCAACCCGCGCGCTCCGCGAGTCTTCTGGACTGGTATTCACGCCGACGAACGTCTCCCGGCTCTCGCCTCCGCGCTCGAAGAGGCTCTTGCGCAGGTTGGATTTCCTCGCGAGGAACGTCCGTTTCGGCCGCATCTCACCTTGGCGCGCAGCGGTTCCGGCAGTCCAAGCCCGCGTCGCGACGAGCGGCCCGTTGCGGGCTTTCGCGCCTTGGTCGATGCCGTCGAAAAAAATCCAGCTCCACAGTTCGGTACAATGGCCGCCAGTGAATTCTTTCTCTATGAGAGCAAGTTGTCGCCGAGCGGCGCACAGTACAGCAAACTGGCGCGATATCCGCTGGCCTGATTTGCTGGGCCACAACCGATGAACACCTTTTTTCTCATCGCCGTCTTCGCGTACCTGTGCGGCTCCATTCCTTTCGGCTACATCCTCGTTCGCTTGTTTTTGAAAACGGATGTGCGCCAGACCGGTAGCGGCAACATCGGTGCCACCAACGTCGCGCGCACCGGCGCGAAAGGCCTTGCGATACTCACTCTCTTTCTCGACGCATTGAAAGGCTTCGCAGCAGTTTCATTGAGCGCAATCATTTCAGTGGCAATCGCCGGCGAACCACGCGATCGGATTACCATCATTCAATCGTTCGCCGGACTATTCGCCATCCTCGGTCATCTCTACCCGGTGTGGCTCAAGTTCAAAGGTGGAAAGGGCGTTGCGACGGCGCTTGGAGTTTTCCTCGCAATTGCTCCCATGCCCGTCGGCATCGTGCTCGGCCTGTTCGCACTCGTTGTGCTGATCACGCATTACATTTCGCTCGGCTCCATCCTGGCGGCGGCCGCGTTTCCCTTCCTCGTGTACCTGATCTATCGCGATCATTTTCCCCCCGCGGCATATGCCATGATTGCCGCTTCTTCCCTGCTGATCATCTGGAAACATCGCACCAACATTCAGCGGCTCCTTGCGGGGACAGAAAACCGTTTCCCCGCGAATAAGCCCACGGAGAGCAAAGCATGAGCCGCATTGCTGTGATTGGAGCCGGGGCATGGGGTACCGCGCTCGCCATCGTGCTGGGCCGTAGAGGCGGACATAGCATTCAACTGTGGGCCTTCGAGCACGACGTCTGCGCGTCCATCGTCGAACGCCGCACCAATGATCTGTTCCTTCCAGGCGCGCGCGTCCCTGAATTGGTCACGCCAACCAATTCTCTTTCTGACGCCCTGCGCGACGCCGAGATCGTGCTCAGCGTGATGCCGTCCAACCACGTCCGTCGCCTCTTCACCAAAATGCTGCCGCACTTGCACGAAAGCATGCTGTTCATCAGTGCGACCAAGGGCGTGGAAGACAAGACTTACCAGCGAATGACAGAAATAATTTCCGAAGTCGTCGGCGAAAAGTTCACGCCTCGACTGGTGGCGATCAGCGGACCGAGCTTTGCCAAGGAAGCAGCCAAGGGCGACCCGACGGCGATTACGGCCGCTTCGTCGGATGACGAACTGACCCGCATCGTGCAGCGCGACTTCAGCGATCCGCGCTTTCGCGTGTACAGCAACCGTGACGTAATCGGCGTCGAACTGGGTGGTGCGCTCAAGAACGTGATCGCCATCGCTGCCGGTGTGTGCGACGGCCTTGGTCTCGGACACAACAGTATCGCCGCACTCATCACCCGCGGCCTCGCGGAGATTACGCGCCTCTCCCTCGCCTGTGGCGGTCACATTGAAACCATGGCCGGCCTGGCCGGGCTCGGCGACCTGGTTCTCACCTGCACCGGCGGTCTCTCGCGCAATCGCACCGTCGGCGTAGAACTCGGCAAAGGCCGTAAACTCTCGGACGTCATTGCCGACATGCATGGCATGGTCGCTGAAGGCGTACTGACCACCAACGCCGCGATTGGCCTGGCCAAAAAACATCACGTGGAAATGCCAATCACCCAGCAGATGCACGCCATCCTGCACGAAAACAAATCTCCCAGCGACGCCATCCGCGAACTGATGAGCCGTCCTTCTACCAGCGAAGTCTGGCTGTAGAACCTCCGATACGTTCTTCAACTTTTTCTGCCGAATTGCTGCTTGATGGCGCGGGCTCGCTCCATGGCCAGAGTGCAGGCGTGGTCGAGGAGTTCCTTCTGTTCTGCGGTGTAGGGGCTTTTCTTGGGCGGGAGAGCGCTGGCGGCTGCGGGAGGCTCTGCGATTGCTGTGATGGTGGCTTCGTCTTTGAGTTCAGGTTCTTCGGGACGATAGGCGGAGGCGCGACGATCGCACTCGGAGACTTCGAAATCGGTGTGGCGGATGTTGCCGGCGGCGGTTTGCAGGCCGTAGAGAATGAGTCCAGCGGCTTTGTGATCGATCTGGCCGGCGAGGAGAGCGTTGAGAGTTTCGCCGATGGCGAGCTGGATAGAGTTAGCGTCTTCGAGGAGCGGAAGCTGGAAAGGTTGCTGCAAACGGGCAGCGCGGCGCTGACGCGTAGCGCGCTCGCGCGATGCGGTGTGGAAATAGCAATAGGGTTTGCGCTTCAATGCAGGGGATTCGCAGACGGTTCCATTGGTTTTTACGTGGTTGCAGAGTCCAGATTTCATTCGGTCCTCGATGTTTGTTCTCTGGTTAACCCCACCCGAAAACGGCCTCTGTGTTTTCAATGATTTAGTGCGGTAAAGTCGTGCAAATTCTTGAGAAATAGAGGGTTACGGGCAAAATCTTCAAAGCACGGGAGTTACAGGTGCAGAACTAGGTTGCGGCCTGCGGCGCGGCTTTCCTAGATCCACCTTCGCACGCCAAAGGAGGCGTGCGAAGGTGGGGGCACCCGGCGTGACGGTTGGTCATGCTCGCAGGATTGCAACCCACCCTGTCACTGCGTGACGAGGGTGGGGCACCCACATTTGGGCCGATTTCGGGTGGAGTTGTCAAAGAACTAGTTTGGAAACAGTTGGGGCCAGTGTTCTCGGACTCTGAGTCCGGGCACACTGGCCCTTGGGAAAGACAATAGAGAGATTGATTTGGAATGTATGTGACGGATGAAGGGCATCGAGGTGATAGAGATCACGAGGTAGAGGCTGGTAGTTGATCTGAAGGTCCGCAGTAGATTTTAGGATTAGCAAGAGAGTTGCGGAACAATTTGAGCGGACACTACTATGTTGAGACTACTCGGATTAGGAATTTTGCATACCGGGCGGATTGACTCGACGATGGATTTCAGGACATTTTCCGATGAAGAAGATGATTATTGTCACAACAGTAATTCTCTTTCCCAGTCTTTACGGTCTAGCTCAAGTGGATCAAGCTTCGCCAAGCCATTCGGCGAGCACCCCACCTGTCACGCGCGAAGCTGATAATCACGTAGATGAGCACAAAAGGCTGCTTAGCCTTTGGCGCGATCGAGCGGGCGGGTTTACGAACGCTTCACTCGAGGATGGATGGCACGTGCGGCAGTTGCGACCAGTACTTGACGCACGCCTCGCGGACGCATGGTGGAAGATCGATCCGGTTCGTGCCCACGGATGGCTGCGGCAAGCGATAGAGGAGTGTTTGCACTCGTCACCGAACGCGCCCAAAGAGTTTTATCGACGGCGTCTGGAGGCGGCACGAGTAGTCTTCGAGATCGTCAACCGCTACGATCACACTTCGGCCGACAAACTTCTCACGATGCTCATGCAGGGAGCCATCAAGGAGTCCACCGACTCCCCCGTCGCCTCTGAAACAGCCAACAGTATCTTTCGAGCCGCTATTCAGTCGGCCGACGAAAACGATGTCCGACGCGTGGAGCAGCTCGGCAATCAACTTCTCCAACTTAAAGATCCTGGAGTGTCTCTCTCAAATGTCATCTTTGACCTAGCGAGAAAAAATCCTTCTGCTGCCGATAGCTATTTCGTTAGCGCTTTAAACACCGCCGCCTCGACGAACGACTACTACAACGTCTGGGACCTGGTACAGTATGTTCTTCCCATCGATAGTCAACTGGCTCCGCCGTCTGAAGCCGCCAAGCAACAGGCAATCAATGTGGCGGGCCGCATGCTCACTCTCGTTCCGCAGGACGCGCAACAGGCAACAAGCTATTGTCAAGGGGCTCCACGCTTGGCGGACCGGGTGCTCTCGCTGCTTCCTCCCGCTCAACAAGGTTTAACACAGGCTGCGCTTCAGAGTTGCCAGAACAACAGCAACGACGCGGTGACAAAGACGACTCCTCACAAGTGTGAGACGGCGGATGACTGCCTGCTCAGAGCTGCACAAGCCACTACGCCCGCAGAGAGTGCCACGTGGAAGGTCCACGCGGCTCGTCACGCTCGCCATGAGAACGATTTGCCGAGGGCAGTTGACATTCTGCTCTCCTTTACGCTTCAGGAAAAAGAAGCCACTGCAACATGGGACGTTGACTATCTCAACTACTGTTTCGAGGCTCTCCAGCAACTCTACAGGAAACGAGATACCAACCGGATTCAGAGAATGCTCGATCGTTCTCCTGACGAAGTTCGGCCTGGCGTTATGCTACATTTCGCTGCCGTGCTCTCGGCAGAGAAGGACATTCCGTACGCGACATCAATGTTGATCGGTGCTCGGGCTTCGCTTGAAAAACATCCGGTACAGAACCCGGTTACGTACCTTGAGCTGCTCAATCTATACGCGCGATTGCTTCCGGATGATTCTCCTCGGGCGCTGAGTTTCGCGGTGTCGGGGCTCAACCAGATTACCTACCCGGACTTCGGCAAGGAGCGCCTAGAGGGGCCACCCGTGGGATTCCGTTGGGGAAAGCCGGGGGAACGTCTGGAGCCGATCTCATTGAGCGGAGTGATGGTCGAAAAAGATGAGCCCTATGTCGTTGCTGCTCTCAAAGGCCTTGACGACCCCGAGACGCGCATCGCGTTTCGCCTGACATTCCTGCGGTATTCGCTTGAACAGTACACGAGAGAGCGGAACAGGAAGCCGCCCTTTTCCACTACCGACAATACGCCCGGACAAAGTGTCAGCCCTAAGTAATGCGGTTGCGCTCTTCCTCTGCGCGGCTCCGGTCAGGATGACGGAACGGAGGAAATGTGATCCGAGGCGAAACGCAAGGTGCTTCGACTGCGAACGCGGATTGATCTCCGCGTTCTTCGCTCAGCATGACAAGACTAGAGATTTGGTTGAGGCATGCAAAAGGCGCTTCTTGTGAAGCGCCTTTTTTCTTGATGGAAACGACCTAGCGCGAGACGGCGGCGAAGAGATCGGAGTGGAGTAATGCCTGAAACTGGCTGTCGTCGCTCTTGTAGTGGATGCGGAGGCTGTTGCTGTCGGAGTCGACGGCCATATCGTTGATGGCGTTTTTCTCGACGGGGCTTGCACCCATTTTGCGATACATCATGCCGGCCTTGATCAGGGTCGCAAGCGTTCCGGCGGTCATGCTGTCGCTGGTGGTGACGTTGAGGTTGAAGTCGACGCCACGGGTGAAGTCGAGCGTATAGCGGGACGCGCCAACGCGTTTCTTCACGGTGTCGTAGTCAGCGAGTTTGGCGGCGTCGCCGAGAGCGGAGCGCAGCATGGTCTGGGTGCCGATGGTGTCGAGGACGCTCCATACGGGCTCGGATTCCGAACTGGTGATTTCATCGATGAGCTCAGAGCTGTTGCTGACGTTGGGGGTGTCGCCGTTCTGCGCGGCAAGGCCGTCCTTCACCGAGATGGGTTCGCCGAAGAGGATGGTGTTCTCGTCGAGGAAGGTCATCTGAATGCCGGAAGAGACGGGATAGAGCATCGACGTCAGATACTTGGTACCGGTGACCTTGCGCTTCTTGTAACCGGCGAGGACCTGCTTCATGTTGAGCTGACCCTGGGCGATGCCGAAGCTGCGTAGACCGTTCTTCTGGGTACGGAAGGAGACAAAGGTCAACTGGTCGACGTCTTTGTCGGGATTGATACCCATGTCCTTGAGCGAGCTCTCGACTTCTTTGAGCGACTCGGGAAGGACACGCGCCTTGAGTTCCATGGCGGTGGGCGAGTTGTGCATGGCGCGGTAGTCCACGCAGATGATTTGCTGCGCGGAAGCGGGAATGACGGCGCGGCCGTTGGAGTTGAGCGGCGCGGCGGTGGCGAAGGTTCCAGCTAAGAGGACTGAGACCACGAGAAAAGATTTATTCATCGATGTACCTGCATACTTAGACGAAAGAGGCTTGGGAATGTGTGCACCTCAAGTATAAAAGCGGTTTTGGCTTCTCCAAGCGGGAAACGCACTTAGCCGTTGCCGGAGGAGTTACCTAAGGGAAGGGCTGCGTGCGTGGCCAGGAGGCAGGCAGGGGCTGAAGCCCGCTTTTGGGAGGGTTCGAGCGGCACGGCTGAAGCCGTGCCCTGATACAAGGCGTGATCCGCCGCCGTTCATCAAACTCATCTCGCGAAAGAATGTGCCCCATCCGATTGGCTGAAGCGGTGCCCTTTCGCGAAGCATGTCCGTAGAACCGCAGATTGCCACGTCGCGTTGGCGCGCTCCTCGCAATGACAACAAGAGAGAGTGTGGCGGAATCGGACAGGATTGCGCGCCGAAGCTTTTGCTAGTCATTGCAGGCCGACGAGCTTTTCGCGGACCCAGGCGACGAATTGCGGATCGTCCATGTCTGCGAGGTTGATTTCGACGTTGGCAAGAGCGCCTTCGCGGGCAGCACGAGCCAAAGCGAGGCCGGTGGTTAAATCGGACGCCATTTTGGGATTGGTGATGGGGCGCAGCGATTCGAGGATGCCGATGGTCATGTGGGCATTTTGCGCGACACCGAGGGGAACATTGGTCGCCTGCTTCAACGCCACGGTGACTTCGCCTTGCGCGGCGGGATCAGTCTTTACTTTGCGGAAAGCCTTCACGACTTCTTCGTAGGCGGCGGTATCGGCGTCGGCGGCGGCCTTGAACTCTTCACGCAAGTTCGCTAACTGGCCAATGGCGTCACTGAGCGGCGTTTCGTATTGCAAGTAGGCTTTCTTGCCGCGCGACATTCCGGCGACCATGGAGCCGAGACCGGCGGCCATGGCACCCGCGGCGGCGGCAGCGCTTCCACCACCGGGGGCGGCGACAGGAGCGGCAAGCTGTTCGACGAAGGGCTCGAAACCGGCACGCAATCCGCCGACAGCGCTCTTGCCACCCATGACGGCGGCGAGACGGTTTTCAAGGATCAAGGAACTGTCGAAGTTCTCGACTTGCAGGAACCACTCGGCGGCGTCTTCGAGCGCCTTCTTCGGAACGAGGCCGACGATCTCGCTGGAGAGTGGCATCACGCCGTAGCGCGCCGCTTCCCTCTTCACGTATTCGAAGACGCGAGCGATCGGAGTTTGATCGGTGTCGGTGAGGTTCATGGAAACCTGGGCGAGTCCGCGGACGCTGATGCCCATGCCCTTCACGAATCGCAGGCCACCGTTGGAGAAGCGGACGGCTTTGCCGACCTTCTTGGCGATATCGACGTCAGTGGTATTGAGGTAGACGTTGTAGGCGACGAGGAATTTACGCGCACCGACGACGGTGGCTCCGGCGGTGGGATGTACGGCGCGATTGCCGAAATCGGGGATGCGGGCGTCGTCGGTGGCGATGGAGTCGCGAATGCCTTCGAACTGGCCGCGGCGGATGTTCTCGAGGTTGGTACGCTCGGGACGCTGTGCGGCGGACTCGTAGAGATAGACGGGAATCTTGAAACGCTTCCAGATCTCTTCGCCTACGTAGCGTGCGATGGCGACACAGTCTTCGAGGGTGACGCCGTCGATGGGAATGAACGGGATGACGTCGCTGGCGCCCATGCGCGGGTGCGCGCCGGTGTGCCTGGTAAGGTCGATCAACTCGGCGGCTTTGCCGACACCGCGAATGGCGGCCTCGGCGATGTTGGTGCGATCGCCGACGAGGGTGATGACGCAGCGGTTGTGGTCGGCGTCCATCTCGCGATCGAGGAGGTAGACGCCGTCCATCTTCATGGCGGCGATGATTTCGTCGATTACGGCTTTATTGCGGCCTTCGGAAAAATTCGGAACACATTCAACGAGAGTAGAGGGCATGGGAATCTCTTAAAAGTGCGGTATGGATTTGAAGTTGGCGAAACGCAAGATCCTTCGACTGCGCGCCGGTGAGACTGGCGCTTCGCTCAGGATGACAATTTCTATGGATGGATGGCGATGACCGCGACGTTCCTTTGTCGGATGACAAGACGTGAACATTATCGTTTAAACCAGGTGTAGCCGATCTTGAATTGCAACGCTGCGTTGACGCCGGGATTGTGCGGGCCGAGGCTAGCGTTGGAGAGGTGATAGATCTTGCCCTGGAAGGTCCAGGCGCTTTCATCGTGGACGAAGCGATGGAAACCGAAGGCCGCGCCGGAGGTGAAGTTGACAGTGGCGGTGTCACCGGGCGGCATGTCTTTGGTGGAGAAAACAATTCCACCTTCGGCAGCGACGAAGGGGACCCAACGACTTCCGCGGGTGAAGTTCCACTTCATGATGAGCGGGGTGAAGCCGCCGGTGTAGAAGTTCTGCGCACCGACAGGCAGGTTGTTACCGGCCTGAAGGGTCGCGGGAAAATGATAGATCTCGAAGGGCGTGAGGTCGGCATCGAGTTCGAAGGTTCCCTTCCGCCATCCGTTGCCGTGCTCGCCGGTCATAACGCGTCCGAAGCGAAGGCCGGCGCCGTAGGCGTGAACGTCGGTGCGGGTGCCTACGCCGTTGGCGTAGTCGGCCCAAAGACCGTAGTTCCAGCCTTCGCGATGTAGAGGTGTAGCGGAATCGGGTGTGGAAGTCGCCGTCGATTGAGCGATTGCAAGGGCCGCGTTCAAAAGAAGGACGACGAAGATGAGTTTGGCTTTCATGCGAACTCAAGAAAGTAGCAGGTTTGGAGCGGGGATTCCAGTACACCGGCGGGAGAACCCTGGGGGCCATTGGCACGAGATTGTCGTGACCGGTTGGTGAGAATGCTGTCGATGGCGAGATTCCTCATTCTCCTGATGGTGCCTGGCGACTGGCCGCTGGTTCGGGAAGGAGTTCGCCGCGCACGCTGTGGGTAGCGTCCCTTGAAAGGGACTCTGAACGTTCGGTTCGCTTTCCCACCACTCACGTGGTGGGCTATTACGTTCCGTCGCTCCGCGACTGGCGCGTGGACGGAATAGATAACGGCCAGATTCAGAGCAAACAAAGAGGCCGCCCGCAGGCAGCCTCTTCAAGTAACACTTTAACGTCTTATCCTGCCACCGCTTCGAGCTGGGCCTGGTCGAAGTCGACGTTGGAATAGACGTGCTGGACGTCATCGCCGTCTTCGAGAGCTTCGAGGAGGCGGACCATGGTGTTGACCTGATTGCCCTCGAGCTTGATGTAGTTCTGCGGGATCATACCGATCTCGGCGACTTCGGGCTTGATGCCGGCTTTCTTCACGGCTTCAAGAACGGTCTCGTAGATGCTGGGCTCGCAGAGGATCTCCCAGTTGTCGCCATCGTCTTTCAGGTCGTCGGCGCCATTTTCGAGGACAAGGTTCATCAAGTCGTCTTCTTTGGCAGCGGACTTGGAAATGACGATGTCGCCCTTCTTGGAGAACATCCACGCGACCGAACCGGCTTCGCCCATGTTCCCGCCGTTTTTGCCGAAGGCGTGGCGAATTTCGCTGACGGTGCGATTTCGGTTGTCGGTGGTGACTTCAACGAGAATAGCGACGCCACCGGGGCCGTAACCTTCAAAGGTGATTTCCTCGTAGGCCGCGCCCTCGAGTTCACCAGTACCGCGCTGGATGGCGCGCTTAATGTTATCGGCAGGCATGTTCTCGGCCTTGGCGGCAGCGACGGCACTGCGCAGGCGCGGATTTTTTTCCGCATCCCCGCCCTGCTTGGCGGCCATGGTGATTTCTTTGATCAAGCGCGTGAAGATCTTGCCGCGTTTCGCGTCAAGTGCGCCCTTCTTGTGCTTAATTGTGGCCCATTTTGAGTGGCCGGACATGGAAGAACCTCTGAGCTATGAATGATTTGTCTCCGCGCGGGCGAAGGCGCAACACTGCCCGATGCGCGAAAAGCAAAAGCTGATTATAGCATGCGGGGTTACCGGTCTTCCCACCTAGAGAGGACAACCCCAAACGCGCTAGAAGTCTCTTTCTAATAGGACGTGCGGGACCTGGCCAGAGACCCTCCGGCGTCTGTGAATGCCGTCAACTTTCGTCGCCCAAGACCCAAAACTATGGAGACCCTTATGAAAAAGACGATTTTGTTAACAGCAGTTCTTGGCTGTTCCGCCCTTTGGGCTGGGGCACAAACCACCACGATGCCTAACCCCCAGAATGGCGCAGACCAACCGGCGGCGTCGAGCGGCCAGAGCAGCGCCGGCCAGATGACACCGAGCACCTCCGCGGCGAATTCCGTAACCGTAGATGGCTGTCTCGCCGGATCCGGCAGCAGCTACACGTTGAAAGATAAGACCTCGGGCGTGACCTACCAATTGGCAGGCGATACGGCGAAACTCGCACCGCACGTTGGCCATGAACTGCAACTGACGGGAACGACTTCGACGGGCAGCGCCAACGCGACGTCCAGCGGTGCAACGAGCGCCACGCCGACCGCCAGCGCGAGTGGCGGCAGCTCCCCGACGCTGAACATGATGTCGGGCAAAGTTCTGTCCAACACCTGCTCTGCTCAGTAAGCGGAGTGGCTTTGCAACAGCCCCACGTCTTCGGGAAACGGAGAGTGGGGCGTTTCCAGGTGTGAATAGGCCCTTCGATGAATGGAGTTGGGTTTTAACGAACGGAAAAGCCCGACGACTCAAGTCGACGGGCTGCTTTCTTTGCACGCGAAAACGAATCAGAAGGCGGCGGCGCCGGCTTCTGCGACAGAGTGATCCTGTTCTCCGGAACCTCCGCTGACGCCGATGGCTCCAACAACGTTTCCATCACGCTTTAAAGGAATGCCGCCGGCGAAGATCATGATGCGTCCGCCGTTGGAAGCATGAATCCCGAAGAACTGGCCGCCGGATTGAGAGTGGGTGGCGAGGTCTTTGGTGGAGATGTCGAAGGCCCGCGCGGTATAGGCCTTATTGATGGAGATGTCGATGCTACCGAGCCACGCGCCATCCATGCGCACGTGGGAGACGAGGTTGCCTCCTTCGTCGGCGACGGCGATATTCATGGGCTGACCGATGTCTTTCGCTTTTTTCTCTGCCGCGGCGATTACACGCCGCGCATCTTCGAGACGTACCATTCTGCTCTCCTCGTTATGACAAATAGATTTGTCACTTGGATGAAGTAGCCGAAGAATGGACTCACCTGGATTTGCACAACGCGCAATTATTTGACGCGCTGCATGTATTCGTCGAGACGGACGAACTTATAGCCCCGTCCTTTGAGCGCGGTGATGACTTCGTCGAGTTGGGCGGTGGTGGTGGTGAGTTCGTGGAAGGTGAGAATGTCGGTGGTCACGCCGTGACGTTCGCGAACGTCGATCTGGTTGAGGACGGCCTGGGCGAGAGACGGCTTGGGACACTGCGTGGGATGTTTGCCGGCGCAGAGGTAGTCGAGGGTGTTGATGTCGCGGACAGCGATGGGATTTTCAGAAGCGATGGTCATGATGTGGTAGCCACGAGCTTCAAGATCGTGACGTTCTTCGGAGGTGAGATCCCAATCAGGCGGACGGAGGTACTTGGGACGCGAACCGGTGAGTGCTTCGATGACCTTGGCTCCCTTGTCGACGTCAGCGAGTACCCAGGCTTCGCCTTTTTTCTTTTCTGCGATGCGCAGGTCCTCGTGGCCGAAGGTATGGTTCTCGATCTCGTGACCATCTTTGAGCAACTGCTTGGCGGCGTCGATACAAGTGATGCCAACGTTGGTCTCGTAGCGACCTTCGCCCCAGGTCTTCGGAGTGAGGCGCCAACCCATCACGAAGAAAGTGGCCTTGACCTGTTGACGGTCGAGAAGTGCAAGCAGTCCGGGTGCGGGCTGCGGATCCTTGGTGCCGAAGAGGACGTAGGGACGCGGGCCGTCGTCGAAGGTGAGGGCAATGAGCTTTTCCGCGGCATGCAACTGGGTGGCAAATATAAGAAGGATGAGTACAGACGAGATGCGTCTCAGTGCGTTCATGGGGTTGTAATTACAAGGATGCACCGTTTTGCGGGAAGAAGGAATACTACGGGAGGTGCTAGACCTTCGTTCGTGACCGAGTGCTAAGCCGGGATGCGGGCCGTCCGAGTATTCTAGGGAGGATGGCTCGCAGCCTCCTCCCATCTTCCGATCAACAACTCGTCCAAATCGTGGACGCTGCATTCGCCGCTGCCGCTCGGCGGAGTGGCGAGTGGTTGTTGTGTCGTCCGGGATGCACGCAGTGCTGCCACGGCGTATTCGCCATTCATCAACTGGATGTAGTGCGTTTGCAGAATGGGATGCGCGAGTTGGAGGAGCGAGATCCAGAGCGTGCTGGGCGGGTGAAGGCACGAGCGGGTGCAGCGGTGGCGAAGTTCGCGAAGGAGTTTCCGGGCGATCCGCGAACGGGGATTCTGGATGAGGGCGACGAGGCGGAGTTGAAGTTTGAAGAGTTCGCGAATGATGAGCCCTGCCCGGTGCTCGATCCGACGACAGGCACCTGCGATTTATATGCGGCGCGCCCGATGACGTGCCGGGTGTTCGGGCCTCCGGTGCGGTCGGAGGGTGGATTGGGAGTGTGCGAATTGTGCTATCACGGCGCGACGACGGAAGAGATTGCGGCGTGCGAGATGGTGCCCGACCCGGAAGACTTGGAATCGCGTGTGCTGCAGGACGTGGAGGCTTCTACAAAGCGTTCGGGGCGGACGATCGTAGCGTATGCGATCACGAGAACTCCGCGTTAGATGGCTTACTTTTTAGAGTGGATCTTCCAGAGGATTTTGCGGAACATGCCGGTGAGAACGGCGCCGTCGGGGGAGTTGATGTCGAGACGGCGGATGAGGCGGCGGAGTTTTTCTTCGGCCAGCGCTTCGGCACCGTGACGAATGAAGCCGCTCAAGGTGATGGCTTCGAGGAATGTCTCCGTCAGGCGATCGAGTTCGGCAGAGGCCGCTCGCTTCTCGATCTTCCCTTCGGGCGCGATTTTTCCACCGCGCGCGATTTCATAAAGACAAACTGCGACGGACTGCCCGAGGTTCATGGAGAAATTTGTGGGTGAGGTGGGTATACGCATCAGCCAGTGGCAGTGGCTTAATTCTTCGTTGCGAAGACCGTGCTTCTCGGATCCGAAAAGAAGTGCGACGTTCCCGGAAGTAAGACGCTTGCGAATGATGCGAGCACCGTCTTGAAGGACGCGCAAGGGGTGCTGAAGTTCCCTGTCCTTGGCAGCGGTAGTACCGACGACGAGCGAGCAGTCGCCGATGGCTTCGGCGACGGTGGAGAATTCTTCCGCGTTCTGGAGAAGGTCGGCAGCGCCGACGGCGCTCACCGCCTCCCGAAAAGCTGGCGTAAAGGGATTGACGACGCGCAGCCTAGAGACGCCGAAGTTGCTCATGGCGCGGGCCGCCGCTCCGATGTTGAGGGGGTTGCGGGTGGAGACGAGCACCACGCGCAGACGGTCGAGATTGCCTTTGGCAGCCAAACTTGGATTTTACGTTGAAACGCCTCGTCCGCACCAAACGGGCTGGTCATGGTAGCCTGACTGCCTTGCATTTTCGAGCGAGGTATTGATGCGTTCTGGTTGGATACGGTCGGCAATCTGGTGTGCGGGAATTTCCGCGATGATGGTTCCCTTTTGTGTGGCTCAGCAGGAGAGTTCGATTTCGCATGCGGCCGCAGTGGTGGACTCCATTCCGAAGACGAAGCGAATTGAGCAGGTGGCAATCTCGCCGGATGGAAAACAGGTGGCGGCGATTGTCGAGGGACAGCTATCGATTTCGTCAGCAAATGGCGGGGATTCACATGCGGTGCCAATCGGGAAAAAGGTGCAGGCGCGCGAGGTGACCTGGAGTGCCGACAGCCAGAAGATCGCGGTGATCGCCGATATCGAGGGCGAGGTGCCGCAGGCGGAGATCTGGCTGTACGCGGGCGGAGGGACGAAACAGGTCGCAACTCTCAAGGGGTTCGTGCAGACGCCGCGATTCTCGCCGGATGGGTCGAAGCTGGCGCTGTTGTTCATTGAGGGAATGCAGCGCAGCGCGGGGCCGCTGGAACCGATGACGCCGTTGGCGGGCGTGATCGACGAGAAGATTTTCGAGCAGCGAATTACCACCATTGATTTGAGTGCGAACGCGGTGAAGCAGGTGACGCCGGCGGATATGTACGTTTACGAATATGACTGGACGCCGGATGGCAGTGGGTGGGCAGCGATTGCGGCGCACGGGTCGGGGGATAACAACTGGTGGATTGCGCGGATGTATCACGCTGATGGTGCGAGTGGCGAGATGCACGAGATCTACAAGCCGAAGCAGCAGATCGCGATGCCGCATGTGTCTCCGGATGGAAAGTCGGTGGCGTTCATTGAAGGGCTGATGAGCGACGAGGATGTAGTGGGCGGTGATGTGTGCGCGGTGCCGCTGGCGGGTGGAGCGGCGCGGAATTTGACGCCGGGAATCAAGACGTCACCGGCATCGCTCGGGTGGACCGCGGATGGACGGATCTTATTTGGCGAAAACGTGGACGGCGATGCGGGATTCGCTAGCGTGACCACGCCGGGCGCGGTCACGCAGATTTGGAAGGGTGAAGAAGACGTATCCACTGTGAGCCATGGGAATGTGGCGGCGTCGTACTCGGCGGATGGAGCGAGCAGCGCGGTGTTGCGGCAATCGAAGAGCGAGGCGCCGGAGATATGGGTGGGGCCGCTGGGTAAATGGACGAAGCTGACTTCGTTGAATGATGACGCGACTCCCACCTGGGGTAAGACGACGAGCGTGCACTGGATGAATGGCACGGAACGTATCCAGGGGTGGCTGACGGCACCGAAAGAAGTGAAGCCGGGGAAGAAGTATCCGCTGGTGATCACGGTGCATGGCGGACCGTCGTCAGCATGTATGTCGCATTGGGATCCTTTGTATGCAGCGCCGCAGTCTCTGATGGGCTACTTCTCGTTGTGTCCGAATCCACGTGGCAGTTACGGACAGGGCGAGGCATTCACGCGCGGAAATGTCAAAGATTTTGGCGGCGGGGATTATCACGATATCGTGGCGGCGATCGATGCGCTGGCGAAGGAGTATCCGATCGACACGAAGCGAGTGGCGATCACGGGGCACAGTTACGGCGGCTATATGACGATGTGGGCGGAAACGCAAACCACGCGTTTTGCGGCGGCGGTAGCGGGAGCGGGGCTTTCGGACTGGCTGAGCTATTACGGATTGAACGATATCGATGAGTGGATGGTTCCCTTCTTCGGGGCGTCGGTGTATGACGATCCGGCGGTGTATGCGAAGAGCGATCCGATTCACTTCGTGAAGCGGGTGCAGACGCCGACATTGATCCTGGTGGGCGATCGCGATGGCGAGGTGCCGATGGAGCAGTCGGTGGAGTGGTGGCATGTGCTGAAGTCGAAAAATGTGCCGACGACGTTAGTGGTTTATCCGAATGAAGGGCATGCGGTCGGCAAGCCGGCGGACCGGCGAGATTACACGATTCGTTCGACGGCATGGTTCGAGGAATGGTTCGCGAAAGTGCAGTGAGGAGAGCGTGAGAAAGCAGCCAGAGCTGCGGTGGAAGGATGTATATCGCGAGGCCGAGCTCTATAAGTCGGCGGTGCGGGTATACAGCAAGCCCCTGTTTGCGTGGCGCAAAGCGCTGTTCACCTCAACGGACGGACGCACGCTGTACGACATGGCGGCCCACGGGCTGAGTTCCCTGGACCGCGTGCATCGCGAGTTGCGCAGGGAGCGATTCGCGTTTCGTCCGGCGGTGGCGCTGCATTACAACTTCAACTCAAAGCATCGAACGTTGTATATCGCGCCGTGGGAGGAGCGGATTGTCGATCTGCTGCTCTATCGGATTCTCACCCATAAATTGCACGACTGGTTTTCGCCGAACGCGTATGCGTATCGGGAGCGGGAGTTCGGACTGGACCGCTGCCAGCAGAATATTGCGACTACGTTGCGCAACTGCGGCACGCCAGTTTACGCGGTGAAGCGCGACATTAAGAACTACTTTGATTCGGTGAACCACGACATTCTGCTGGCACAGCTTCGCCGAGTTATTCCGGAAGACGATTACCTCTATTCCCTGCTCCAGCAGCGGGTGCACTTTGCCTACCGCGATGAACAGGGCGTGCAAGAGGCAAAGCGAGGAATACCGTTTGGGACGGCCGTCGCGTGTTCGCTGGCGAATGTCTATTTGACGGAGATGGACCGCGAGATCGAGGCGATCGAGGGAGTGCGGTATTTTCGCTACGGCGATGACCTGCTGGCGCTTGCGCCGCACGCAGAAGCCGCGCTGCATTCGATCGCGTTGCTGAAGCAGCAACTGAATGCCCTGCAGCTGGAAACCAAGGCGAGCCATGAGGTTGATGTAATTCTGGGAGGCGAGCCAGGGTTGGGATTTGCTGCTGCTCGCCAAATACGACACCTCGGGTTGCAGTTTTGCGATGACGGCACCGTAGGGATATCACGGGAAAAGAGCCGGAAGATCCAGAACCTGTTTCGTTTCGCGTTTCGTCGCGGACGAAAGCGCTGGCGGAAGCAGGGCAATCCCTTGCGAAGAGCGGAGACGCTGATCGAGATTGCGAGTGAAACGGTGCGGCGCGGGGTGCGAAATGTCGCCATCATCGACTACTACTTGAAGCACGTGAATGATGAAGGGCGCTTGCGCGCGATTGACCGCTGGCTGGCGGAGGAGGTGCTGGCGTGCGTGTTTGGCGGCCATAAAAAAGGACACTTCCGGCAAATTAGTTTCGCCGATCTGCGGGCGATGGGCTTACCCTCGCTGGTGCATCGGCGGCACCTGATCTTGCGAGGTGAGATCGAGAGCCCGTTTTTCGTTTGGCAGATTGCGCGAGCACAGAGAGCGTTCAGGGGGACGGTTGCCAGGCTGTAGGCTTCGGCCAAAGCCTTTTCTCGAATCCCGGAAGCAGCAGCCGTAAATGCCCGTGAGAGAGGGTAGCTGCCTGTACACGGGGGTTATGGAATAGACTGTCGCTAAAGCGAAGTCTCGTTACATCGACCGTCCCCCTGAATGCTCTGTGGAGAAGCGCGATGGGTCTGTTCGATAAATTATTTGGAAAGCAGTCGCAGCAGGATGGCGCTCCGGCTGGCCAGTGCCCGGACTGTGGCGCGATGGCTATGACGATCGGAGGTCGGGTGCAATGCACGAACCCGACGTGCAAGAACTTCCTTTCGGTTTCCAGTGCGGTCGCGAGTAGCGGAGCGCCGCGGCGCGGATCGTTCGCACCCGCCAAGCCACTCAACATACGCTATCGAAATTTTCGCGGCGAGGAGAAGACCTTCGTGGCGGATGCGAGCACGATGGAGCGCAAGCAACAGCATTTTGTCGCACAACTGGCGCCTACCGGTGAACGGATTGTGCTGGCGCGGAACCGGATGTTGAACCTGGCGGAGGTGGAAGCAGCGTTTCCGCAAAGGGTTGCCGCGGGACAGGACTGGCCATCCGCGCGCGAGCGACAGGTTTTAAACTTCCATAAAAAACACGGCAGCAGTTCTCCGCTCTACGAAAAGACTCGCGCGAAGTATCCGAACTGGTAGAGGCGGACAGTATCGTCAACGAGAGTCTCTCCGCGCCGCTTCCCAAAGCGGGAGCCTTGGCGAAAGACTTCAGCCGAAACTTTCCCACAGGCTCATATTGATAGCAGTCGATCCTTGCCGGCCACGGGAGGGGTCGGCTGATTTCGTTTTGCACAATTCGACCGGTAACCCAGCCGAAAGATTCAGGAGGCTGTATGCCCGTTCAACGATTGAAAGCTTTTCTCGATAAAAATGACATCCGTTACGTAATCATCAGCCACTCGCGGGCCTACACGGCCGCTGCCACCGCCGCGGTCACCCATACACCCGGAAAAGAGATCGCGAAAACGGTGATGGTGAACATCGATGGCAATCTCGCGATGTGCGTGGTTCCCGGCTCGCGGCACCTGGATTTGAAGGCGCTCGAGGACGAGCTAGGCGCACGCCAGGTAAAGCTCGTCACCGAAGACGAGTTCAAGAGCGTTTTCCCGGACTGCGAACTGGGGGCGATGCCTCCGTTTGGAACGCTCTACGGACTTTCGGTGTTCGTGGACAGCAAATTGGAGGAAGATCCGGAAATTGCATTTAACGCGGGGTCGCATCGAGAGCTATTGAGGATGCAGTTCGCTGATTATGAGCGGCTGGAGCATCCGCGGATAATGCCGATCGCAACGCGATCGAAACATGAAAGGCTTGAGGAAG
>PLWX01000005.1 GCA_003151155.1 Acidobacteriaceae bacterium | reverse complement strand
CCCACGAATGCCTCGATCACCCGGCACACGTGGTCCTCGGGTATCAGATCATCGAGCGTTGTCGGAAACAGCGCGTGCTGCCCGCGTGCTTCTCCCTGGATAAATCCCATGCAAAATGCCCTCGCTCTCGCGAGGGCATCTTCGCACTACCTCTTGTGAAAAATCTAGAGTTTCGTAACAGCCTGCTACGCGGCGCATTCTGCGAACTGCTCGATACGCTGTTCGAGTGAGTCAGGCAGCAACTTTATCTGCTCTCAGATTCGCCTGATTTATCTCTTTTTCGGCTTGTAGCCAATCGTCTAATTCGTGCCCGTCCTCCCTGCCGCGCAATTCGAATAGTTGGTAGGCGCGTTCTTGGATTTCATTGACGTTATCCGGTTTTGGTGTCGCTACGGATGGCTTATTGTGGGTTCGCATAGTGCCTCCGATTTTGTTGTGCGCGAGACGCGCCGGGGAAAGTTCGATCCGAGCGTGTTTCACATTACATGGCCGTGTGGGAGGGATCGTGAGACACGCCCGCATTCACCTCTGCATCAATCAAAACACCGTCAAAACGAATGCATGGCGTATTTTGCAAAACAACAGGATCTCTGATCCGAAACGGGAGCGCACCGTCGATCAACTCCGTGAAGCCGTCGAGCGCATGATGGTGCGCGGCCGCGAGAAACACCCCAAGGTCAAAGTGGCTGCCCATCCCGCCCAGCGCAGCCGCTCGAACGTCACCGTCACCCTCGACAGTGACCAGCAGGACGACATCCTCGAAGACGCACGCCGTAATCCCGATAAATATCAAGATCAGGACTAGGTGTTTCTTGCCGCGGACTGCGTGCGTAGGTGCCGATCTGCTGCCGCGAACCCCACCCAGACGGGCCGCGCCATCCGCTGGTGGCGCGGCCCTGCCGAGAATCCGGGTCTGGTCCTGGGAGTGGCATCTGACGCCGGCTTCTGAGTGGGTTCTGCCTTGGTGAAGGAACACGCTGGATGCAGAGTTGGGGCGGTGCTGCCGGGGTTGGCAGGTAGGGATGTTGGAGATGTCTATCGAGAGATGAGAGTTAAGGATGATCTGAGCATGTATGTGGGCTGGTCCTGGAGAGGTAATTATCAAGGAGTCGAAATGCTTCTTGCCTGGCTTGCCCCGCCCCGCCGCCGCCTTCGGCGGCTCTCCCCAGGACCAGGCACCGAAACCCGATTCACGATGTACCCCTCGGGCGCGAACACTCCGCAGCGCCTCACGTTAGAATCGTTTCAAGCTACACCTTCAAACGGCAGGAGATCGCAGTGGGTGGTCATGAAGCCAGCGTTATCATGGAACTTTTCACCATCTTCGTTTGGACGAAGATCTTCGCGGAGGTAGCGGAACATCTCCATGTTTCGGCGGTTATTGGGGAGATCATAGCTGGTGTGCTACTAGGCCCGTTCACCCTGGGGCTAATTCACCCAAATGACTTCACTTCATCAATCGCCCAGATCGGTGCCGTCTTCCTTCTGCTAAGCGTCGGGTTGGAAACCCATCCTCAGGACCTTATTAGGGTAGGCCGAACGTCCCTGTTCGTTGCAGTGGGCGGAGTGGTGCTCCCCTTCGTCGTAGGATTCGCTTATATCAAGCTGAAGGGATTCTCCTCCAACGAAGCGATTTTTGTAGCCGCTGCAATGGTTGCTACCAGCGTCGCCGTCACGGCGCGCGTATTGGGTGACATGCATGTTCTGGAAACGAAGGCAGCCCGAATCATTCTCGGCGCTGCCATCTTTGACGACATTCTGGGGATGTTAACCCTCGCGATCGTCGCAGGACTCGCATCGAGTGGACACATACGCTGGGTACAACTCTGGCTACTGGCGATCGAAGGCATCGGCTTCGCGGCCTTCATGATCTATCTTGCCCCACGCTTAATACACAGGATCCGCCCCCGCATCGAGGAAATACAGATTTCTCAGGCGCCGCTTTTCATTGTGCTAGCCATAGGTCTCGGACTTTCCGCCGCGGCTGAAAGGATCGGCCTAGCTGCCATCATTGGCGCCTTCTTTACCGGCCTCGCCTTCGCGGAATATGGCAAACAATGGAACCTTGTTCCGCGGGTAGAAGGCATCGCTGGGTTCTTGGCCCCCTTCTTCTTTTTCACCGTAGGGACCAAGGTAGATCTAAGTGCCTTCGCAGACTCTTCGATTCTAATAATCGCAATCGTTGTCACACTGATCGCAATTATCAGCAAGGTAGCCGGGTGTGGCTTCCCTGCTCTAGGCGAAGGGAGACGCAACGCATTGCAGGTCGGCTTCGGCATGATTCCTCGCGGCGAAGTGGGATTAATCGTCGCAGCGATAGGCCTGCAAATGAAGATCGTCTCTGACTCCATCTACGCCGTTGTCGTTTTCATGTCCGTTGCCACGACCCTGATCACGCCGCCTTTGCTCAGGAGAGCATTCAGGCAAGAAATCGCTGTGCCCATTCCATCCGCACTGTTGGTCGGCCAGCCTTCGCGTTCCACCGTGCTCCGGACACTGTATGGTTTCCTCTTGTGTGGATCCGTCGCATTGCTTCTGACTTGGGTGTTCAGGCAGTTTCACGCTCGCGCATCATTGCCATTTGTCTTCGTTCTCGTTATTGCTCTGGCTGCGTGGATGTGGGGCCGAGCCGCAGGAATGATCGGGACTCTTGCTGGGGCGATGATCTTCGCCACGCTCTTGTTCGCTCCGCTCGGAAGCTGGGTAGTGAGAGACGTCGTAGCGAAAGGGAATCTGGGGTGGATGACACTGCTCGGCATGGTGGTGTCGTTCTTCTTGGGACGATATCCACGTGAGATCCTACCTGAGTAGGTGATCACACCTCCTGACTGACGCCCATTTTGCAGCCGAACAACCCGCATTCGATCCTGCACATCTCGGGGGCAGAAATTGCGGGGCCAAGACTCGCATACTGGCTACTTCAATGCGGATTGGAACCTACCATCATCCAAGCGGCGCCCCGATTGCGCACTGGCGGCTATCTAATCGACTTCTGGGGCGCGGGCTACGACATCGCAGATCGGATGGGACTGTTGCCGGAGATTACGAGCAGGGGCGTATGGTGGAACCGCATCCCTAACAGGTTGCTGAAAAACTCGACATATCCGAAAGCGTGAAAAATCGATCGCGTCAGGATGGCCTAGCAGCCCGTGGTGCAAGTTCGGATTCGTGAGCAGAAAGTGTTGAGGTATCCACAGGCTTGGTTTGTAGAATCGGCGCATGGCGATGGGGACGCGCAAGCAGCGGG
>PLWX01000167.1 GCA_003151155.1 Acidobacteriaceae bacterium | reverse complement strand
GGACATAACCAATGAGCGACAAATCCCCAACTCGCACTCAAAGATGTTGACTTTGGTTCATTCCTTCTTCTCGTCCTGCGGCGGATTGCGTTTCTTGCGCATGGACTCTCCGCGCATCTCGAGTGCGGTGGGCATTGTGAACCGGAATCACAACAAGCCTTATTGACGCCTCCAAGGAGAGCTGAAAGCGACGGCGTTGAGTTGGTAGAGCCCTTTCTCGTAAAAGCTCCGACAGTAAAGGCGTAAACTTGCTACTTGGAACCGCTAAGATATCCATGTCCTGCGTGCGAAGCCGCTACCGATGAGCCTTGCAAGGCCCCACCTCGCTTACCGAAAAGCCGGGTCCATGCGGCGCGCTGGGAGCGCAATAAAACACGCGTGGAGTTCAACCCAGTGGCACCGGGGACGGGGGGACAGCGGACGGCAGTTAACCGGCCCGCCGAATTTCAACATCCCCGGGCTCGTCGAACTGCGTAGGGTACACCCCGCCCGGTTCGAGCCTCCCGTGAGAGACTCGAGCATCTCTACCCGGGGGATATCGTGCGGGAACTCGAAACGTTGCAATCCCGTTGAAGTGCAGCTACTTACGTTTTAGGGCCTAGCCGGAAGGTGCCCCAATAGCGGGTGTCCATTCGTAATGTGGTGATTTCTCTGAACAGATGTAGCGTGTACCTATCTCCAGTTGCAGAGAGCAGCCTTGATCTTCCCCGGATCAAGGCTGTTCCATTTGAGCTAACACCGAACGAGCCTCCAGCGCCGCCTGCTAAAGCGGTGCTGGTGACAAACGGGCTCAATCCTGCGGACTTGAATCCTCCACCGCCGGCGGCTCCCCAATACCCTCCCGAGCTCTGGATATTTCCCACGGCTCCTCCATCGCCTCCTAAGCCGCCGCCACCACCACTGCCTGTTCCCTTTACGTCGCCACCATTACTGCCTTGCGCCGTATTCTGTGACATCAATACCGACGAGAGCGTCAGAGTTCCCTGATTGAAGTTCGCCTTCGAGCCGTTCGGCGTCGTATGCCGATAAAGGTGCTTCGAGATCTTCCATCGCTCCCTTGATTCTGGCGCGAGGAGGGGCTACGATTGAGTTGTCTAAGTTCAATCGGAATGCCCCGGCCATCGTGCCGGGCTTTTCGTTTTAGAAAACGCCCTATTTTAGCGTTTCCGGGGAGTTTTGTTATGGCATGTTCCATGAAGTTAGGCCTTGAAAGCAAGGTCGAGTCTGCTGTGCACCACCTTAAAATGTCAATGAAATGGAAAGAAGCAGGCGATCCGAAGTATGAGCTTGGCGAACTAAGGCGGATGGCTCAGGACGTAGTAGACGCTTGGGAGAGCTTGAGACAGCACGAAGACCAGCATCGATGCAACGCCTGAGACGGCGCTATTCGGTTTCTTTGCGGGTCTGCCGCCGCCATGGGTCTTGCGTCGAGCAGCGAGCTTGCGAAAGTAATCACTGCCTTCCGACTTTTGTCGATGTGATCGTGCACCTCTACAGATACCACGGGGACGACCGGAACGGGGCTTCGTGGAGCACGTAGCAGATCGTCGAGTGGGTGCGGTCCGTCGAACCCACGGCGGAGAAACGGAAACGTCAAAAGGCGGAAGTTACACAGGCAAGATTCACGAATGACGACTTGATTCGGGCCCGCGGCATGCGGCTGCTTCTGAGCTTCTGAGCCTTTAGGCAGTGCTCCCGCCAGGGAGTGCTTGGGAGCAGAGTTTATGCGGCCGATCGTTTTCTGTCGTTCTGTCCTGCAAAACGATTGTCGCCTTCCTCCTCGGAAAGAATGCGCGCGGCGTCCTGCAGGATTCCAACGTCCTTTTGCAGTTTTGCAATCTGTGCGCGCAACGCCTCGACCCGACATTCCTTCTCTTGAATTTTCTCGAATATTGTCATCGGAACCCCCGTGAGCGGTAAGTGTTAGCAGTCCTCGGAGTATAGAACCGCGCGAATCTTATCTAACAGAGGAAATAAATCAAAATCAGCATACAGATCACTCTGAGCTACGCGCGGGCCTTCGTCCTGAGCAACGGCGGCTTCTTTCACCACAACTGCGGCCACCTCGCCACCTGGAACTTGCGTCCAACCGTGCGATGAGTGAGAACCTGGAAGCCGCGATCGTGGTCCGTGAGGCGCCACCAGCGGGGACGGTCTTTCCGCGTAGCCAATGCGTCACCCTAATGTCCAGAAAACAGGTCTCGTTAAACGAACGAGACTGATCACACTTTCCGGGAATGACGAAAAGTTCACGCACCACTAGTGCAGTCTGAGGAGAGGTCCGTGAACACTTCTGCACCCGCCTACGCTTTGGTTTTCATTGCGGCGCCTTGCACTGGGTGGGGTTTTGCTTGCAGTATTGTGCGGCTCCTTCCATAAAATCGCTAATCAGAGAGTCTATCGCCGCGTATTCTTTGTCAGCTATGTCAGGAATCTGCTCGGCGCTAGCGACGAACGTCGCGTGATGCGAGACTGGGAAATAATAATCCGTTCCGTCCGCGAGCTTTGAGACCATATAAGCGATGACCGAAACGCTGCAAAGGGCATTCGGTTGGCAGCCAGACGATGCTGCGATTTCCACCACAAAGTTGGAGGTTCCGGCTTCGGTTTCTTCCACAACTCGATACTTGCCAGATTTCGTGAATGCAGTACGGAGTGCAACTTGCAGCGAGAATCCGAGGACCTCATTTCCTTGAAAGCGGATTTTCACAGGATTAAGGAACACTGTAGTGCGCGTAGGCGAACTGCTCGCCTGTCGAGTGGCGGAAGGTAACTCGTAGCGCCTTGTACTGAGAGTAGCAAAAGACCATTCGTGAAGATTTCCCTTGGGATCGTGCACGAGCACCTTAAAGCCAGTGCCCCAAACCTTTGCCTTGTAAGTCCCGGGCGCAAGATGGCAGCCCCGTTCGACAGAAGTGAGCGTTCCGGAACTGGAAGCAGCACCTTGCGCAAAGCCAGCAGCGAAACGCCGGCCTGCCCCCGGAATACACACTAATTCGTATTCCGTGCCTATCCCGTCATGCACAATCTGGACTAGCTCAGTGACGGTCACGTCCGGGGAACCTCGGGTCGTGCAATCAATATCGGTTCCGGAGGGCGTGCATTCGGTCTTGCTTGAGCTGTTCCGGACGACAGAAGGGATACTCTTTGTTTCGAGCACCTCGACCGTCAGGCTGAAATCTTTCTTGTCCGAGCCATGCGCCGCAATGCAGAGCATCAGTGAGGTAACGAGGAGCGCAGCTGTCCGCTTGCGTGTCATCGAGATAATGGAAGTTCCCCTCCTTAAATTTTTCAAAGCTGCCCGAAATGAGTCTATCGTGCCGGGGAGCGTCAGGATTGAGGTCGGAAAAACATAACCTCGGGCCATGCCGCCGACAAGATCCGGCAGAAATCTGCCTTCGCTGAGGACATCGAGCGCGAGAATCGCCAGCAGCGCACCTCTGTCTGCCAAAGTGCAAAAATCTTCGAATGGCGAATTGCATCCCAGGGGAGTTCTCGCAGCCGATCGTCGCAAACGACTGAACGCGGCGCGAAAGTCGCGTTCGTAATTTGGTGGGAGATGACTGGCATGCCTGCGCAAAGAAGATCATCTACGCGCAATCACCAGCGAAGAGCATTATCCGACGGCCCAAGGCGGAAATCATTGTTGGTTCAAGCTCTAGTGGGAGCCCATCTATCGTCCCCGACTTGGCGATATCGCCTCCCGCCTTAATCGCCGAAGCAGCGGTGTCGAAGCGCAAGACCGGAGATTCCAACACATCGGTTCCATGGGAAAATGTGACCGTAATTCTATCGCCGTCACAGGCAATCAACGCTCGATCTTGCCCGCCTGGATGCCTCTGAAGGCTGACATCAACACTCATTTTCTGCATGTTGAGATTCTAAGTCGCATCATTTTGGAATGGCGACTCCACAGAACCGCTAAAGTGATTTCATTTCATATCTTGTCCGGATCGGAAAGCATCCGTAGGGTAAGCCTCGAAGTGCGTTGGTGATAGCTCGATCGACGGCGACGTTAAACGTCGGCTGAATGGGATTTCGAACCAGCGTAGAGCAGCGGACCAACTTGGCGACCGAACGCCGAAGCGGCGAAAGAGCGCCATGACTACCGAGCCGAGAAGGCTTTGTCTCGCTCATTTTTTGTGGAGCCAGAACCGAACCAGTCTGACCCAAGGTGCCGCTCCTCCCACAATTCTCGGCTCATGGCCCCTCGTGCAATCGAGTCTCGATTGTGGGGGGTTAGGGGGATATTAAAGTCAACAAAATGGTTGCCAACTTATTGTTGTGATTGGATATAGGGGATAATTCACCATCTCCCCCACTAATCCGTACGGAAACGACCCTGGCTTTCGATTCTCTTCCGAATTTATCGACAACAACGGCTGTGCTACTGCGTTGCGCCGAGGACTCCAATGAAACACCTATGGGGAATAGCGGCCATCGCAGTCGGCTTACGATCCCTCAATTTCGGAGTTCACAATGCCAGGTTTGGCAGACCCTTATCTAAAAACCGCTCGGGCGAAAGAACATTTGTCGGAGATACAGGATCGCCTGCATGCCTTCCTCGATAGCAAGCCAATCACGATCACCCATGAAGACGATTTAGAAAATCAACGCCACCTTGTGCGGCTGAACGTAAAGGACATTCCAGAGAAGATTGCGCTTGTCGTAGGCGATTTTCTCTATTGCCTTCGATCCTCCCTTGATCAACTCGTATGGGCTCTAGCTCACACTACGAAGCCCTATCCCAGGAACACGCAATTCCCAATTTTGGAAGAGCGAGACGACAAGCGGATCAATGAGTGGACACGCGGAGTACCCGAGGCTGCTGTGGCGATCATCAAGAGCCTTCAGCCGTACACCGGACAGGATCCCACAGCTGTGGGATCTCATCTCCTTTGGCGCCTCAATCTTATGTGCAACATTGACAAGCACCGTCGGGTACCCACCGATAAAAATGTCACCATCACCCAATTTCCAGACCTTCCTCGCCAACATTTGGGATTAATCGATTACGATCACGATGCTGGAATAATTAGCGTACCGATCTTCTTGAAGAGCAGTATGCGCTCCGCGCCTACCGCATCGCTCAATGTGATCTTCGGAGATTCCCACGAAGGAATCGAGTGCGACATCAAAGGGCTTGAGGCTATCTACGAGTTCGTGGCGGACGCTGTTTTGCCGAAATTCCTTCCATTTTTCGGATAACTCGTATGCAGGATTGGAGTATTGATAGTGGCTCAAAAAAGCTCACCGTTTCGAATCGGGGGGCGGGCGGCCCAAGGCGCTGTCTATCGCCTTCTCGTGTTGCGCTCTTCTGTTCAATCCGATCTTTCCGCTTCATATGCGTAGAAGCGATTGGCGCCCTCTCAACATAGCGGCATCCATTGCAATCGTCGTCTGCGCGGCGGCTTTGACTTGGCGCAACGGAACCCGCGCAGTGACCCTGAGGCACTGATGTGAAAGAGCGCTTAAATGTTTCTGGCGGTGGTCTTTGCCGAACCACGGCATCTCTGCATCAGACCAATTGCCATGACGCCGCAGGAGCGGAAAGAATTACAGTTGTGGGAAGACCTGCAGAAGCTCACGCCGGAGTCTCGGCAACAAGCTTTGGAAATACTGAGGCTACTGGAGAAGTACGGGATAATCGAACCAGTGAGCCACCTCCACGATGCGATCGGGTTCGGTTATCCCTACACGCCGGGGGACCTGATAAGAGCTCACGCGCTCGGGGTTCAACTCTGACTCACCTGTAATGTTCAAGAGGCACCGAGCTAGCGACTGAGGACAGCATAGCGAGGGCCGCACCAAATGAAACACCCCGAGGCCCTGACAGCACTCGGGGCGTTCTCCTCCGGCATTCCCTCCCAGGAGTGCCGGGCTCGCAGACATAGTGTGGAAGGCAGACGAAAAGCGAAAGATCACCGGCGTAATTAGGGCATTTTGAGCAATTACTAAGGGTTCCAGTCTGCGCAGTCCAGCGCCCAGTAGAGCGCAGGACACATCGAGGTTGAAGAGCACACCCGCCACTGCCCCTAATCGCCGCGCTGTGCTGCTCGCGTTCCCGAAGGATGGGCGAGCGAATCCATCGAGTAAAGTGACCCTGGCCTTCGGGTCGGCCTTTTCAGTTCCCGGCTACTGCTTGCGGCGAAACACTCCCCGCGGGGAGTAGTTCCTTCGCCCCAGCGGATTTGCCGCGAATCTCTCCAAGGCTGGGGGCAGGTTATCCGGGTAGTTCCCCGGCGCCAGCGGAGCTGCCGCGAACTTCTGCAGCGGTTCAGGTATGGGTTTCGGCGGAACCGGGGCTTGGGGTTGGTCGGGGTCTTGTCCCGCGAGGACCCGAGTGAGTGCGTCGGCTGGATCAAGGGCATTTGGTCTCTCCTTTTCCGGTTGGTGATCCTTCGGTTGAACATTCCGAACGCCTGAGCGTTCTAATTGGCTCCCGGGCGAACCACCGGTAGGTCGGATCTAATCGCGTGACGCGGTAGAGGCGGGGCGGATGCTTCGATGCGTTCCTTCTCACAGGCTGTAGAGTGGAGCCGATCACTCTTTGCCACCCACTTCAGAAATTTGTTTGCGGATAGTTTGCGGATTCTGCTGCGAATTGCCGCGATCTGCACAGCTAGGTTGTTGAAGCTGTTTGTTATCAGTGTCGCTAGAGCAACTCATAATCCGTAGGTCAGTGGTTCGAGTCCACTCGCCGCCACCAAGCAAAATGCGTGTAGCGTAAAGCAGTCACTCAGGTGAAGCCGAGGATGCTCGCTGTTCTGCGAGCACCGGCGCTTTCGCGCTAATGGTTTGACGTTGACCGGACCTGCACTGAGGTAGATGATTTCTCGCCTGGGAGGAGAGCATGCGCCACTCTCTCGCGATCTTAGCAGCGTTTCTTTTGCTCGTTGAAATCTCGCAAGCCCAAGCAGCCGGGCAAGCGAACACACCCTCAGTGGCGGTGCAAGCTCTCCTGGACAAAGCGGTCGAATCCCGGAGCAGCCCCGAAGTATTTTTGCCGCGCATCGATGCCGCCATTCAGTTCGCACGTGACAATCATGATCTGCCTGGGATTCTGATTGCATGCCGTATGAAGGCTCAGGAGTTGCAAGGACTATGACGCCGCTCTTCTTCGGCGCCAAGAGTGGACAACCCCCAATCCGCCGGAGTGCAAGGAAATATATTACGGAAGGCGCCGATCTTGACAACATTATCAGCGCCGCATTTACTCTGCGCCGATTGGCTGGTGTTCTATTCCCCGCCACCCTGCTTCTTCTGTTTTTTGGGTTTCACCACGAACACATGATAGGTAGCCGCATCCCACGCGTTGTGAATGCCGATGCATAACAGCGGCAGCGCCGAAGCTCCAATCCCGAACAAGGCCCCTCGTAGATGCGAATAGGCCGCGCATGCCGAGGCTGCCAGCGTTCCGTAGGCGACCAACGGCAGCAGGATGTGAAACAGCAGGTCCTCAAATTCGGGCCGAGATGCCGTTTGCGCACGCATTCGACGGGCTACGATTGCGGCATATCCTAGTCCACCAAATCCCAGGATACCCCACGCGATCACGGCAGGAAGAATCGCAGGCCAGGGCGCACTCATCACCCCCGCCAGCAGCAGGACCGCTCCAAAATGCACGATCGTCGGCGTCGCAAACGCATGTCCCGCCTGTTCTCCGCCGTCCCCGACCGGGATATTTGCGATCAAAGTGATCAGCACAAACTGCAGCCCAATCAGCGCGCCGGCGGACGACCCGACGATCACGTAAAAATTCTGCCATCCCGAAAGTTCTGTCATGCCCTGCCTTGGATGCTCCTAACGTCGAGAGTCGCTCGTATGCCAGCAGAATTGCCCATTATTTGCCGCTCTCGTACTGTGCGTCGCTGACCTGCTCCATCCAATCCACAACTTTCCCGTTCAGGCTTTCCTGGATCGCGATGTGCGTCATCGCCGTGGGTGGCGCAGCGCCGTGCCAGTGCTTCTCCGCGGGCGGGAACCATACCACATCTCCGGGCCGAATCTCCTCCACCGGTCCACCTTCCCGCTGACATCTTCCGCATCCCGCCGTCACGATTAGCGTCTGCCCCAGCGGATGCGTATGCCACGCCGTCCTTGCACCCGGCTCAAACGTCACGCTCGCGCCCTGTACGCGTGCCGGCTCCGCCGCCTGGAACAGCGGATCGATCCGAACCGTCCCCGTGAACCAATCGCCTGGTCCCTTCGCAGAGGCTTGCGTTCCCACTCTCTTGATTTCCATGAATACCACTCCTTTGGGAAAAACTCCTCAATTGCAAAGAGGGGGAGTGAACTCCCCCTCCGTTTCTGCTCGGTGCTCACCACCAACTCACAGCCCCGTCATTTTCTCCAGCTTTTCCGGATAGCGATCGCCCTCCACCTGGATATTTGCCGCTGCGGCTTCGATCTCACTCAGGTCGTTTGGTGTGAGTTCGACCGACACCGCTCCGATGTTTTCTTCCAGTCGGTTCAACTTTGTCGTTCCGGGGATCGGAACGATCCACGGTTTCTGCGCCAGCAGCCAAGCCAGCGCGATCTGCGCTGGGGTCGCGTTCTTGCGCTTCGCAATCGTTCCCAGCAGGTCGATCAATGCCTGGTTCACTTTGAGAGCCTCGGGTGTGAAACGCGGCAACGTGCTGCGGAAGTCGGTGCTCTCAAACTTCGCGTTGGAATCGATCTTGCCTGTCAAGAAACCCTTGCCTAGTGGGCTATACGGCACGAACCCAATCCCGAGTTCTTCCAGCATCGGAATCACTTCCTGCTCCGGCTTTCTCCACCACAACGAGTATTCGCTCTGCAGTGCGGTGAGCGGTTGCACCGCATGTGCGCGGCGAATCGTCCTTACCCCGGCTTCTGACATTCCGAAGTGCTTCACTTTACCAGCCGCAATCAGTTCCTTCACCGCGCCGGCTACATCTTCAATCGGCACGTTCGGATCGACGCGGTGCTGATACAGCAGATCGATGCTCTCAACTTTCAACCGCTTGAGCGACCCTTCGACGGCCTGTTTGATGTGCTCCGGCCGGCTGTTCACACCTGCTGCTCCCGGTCGATTATCGCTGCCACCCAGGTCGAATCCGAACTTGGTGGCGATTACTACTTTGCCCCGGAACGGTGCGAGCGCCTCGCCCACCAGTTCTTCATTGGTGAACGGCCCATACACTTCAGCCGTATCGAAGAACGTGATCCCGCGGTCCACAGCGGCATGTAGAAGATCGGTCATCTCCTTCTTGTCCTTCGGTGGACCATAGGAAAAACTCATACCCATGCACCCGAGCCCGATCGCCGAGACTTCGAGATTACTTTTTCCAAGCTTGCGTTTCTGCATTGTTACTCCTTAACAGTGTGGTGCACGGCTTCAGGGCCGAACCACTTCGTAGCGAATCCAAAGAGCGTCGCCTTCACGCTGATCGACAGATTTCAGTTTGAGAGAAACGGCGGTGTGGTGTTCAGCGGCAACCCCGTCGAACACAGCGGCGATTTCATGGCGTCCATCGATACCCGGTACCACCAGCAGGCTCACTTCATCCACCAGACCTGCTTGCAGAAAACCGCCATTGATGTGGCCGCCGCCTTCGAGCAGCAACGTTCGAATGTCGAAATGCTCCCCGAGCAACTGCGCTGCTTGCCTGAGATCGACGTCAGATTCTCCAGCGACGATGTAGGAGATGTTCTTTTCCCGGAGCATCTCGAGATAGTCCGTCGGCACACGCTCACTGACTACGCAGATCAGGTGATCGCCATCCAGATCGCCGCTCAACCAGCGAAGCTTGCCCAGCGTGTCCACCGAGATCGCATACGATCTAGCAAGGCGTGCGACAAATACCGGCTGAGGTCCAGCGGGTTTCTGTAACTTGGAAACGAACGGCTCTGCCTCCGCGAAATGCTGTTGCATCGTGGTGCGGCCGCAGATCCACGCATCCCCGCCGAGCTTCGCCGCCACGGCTTCATATTCGCCCTTGCGTGTCATCGGCTGCAGCGCTTTCCCGTCGATCTTCCCGTCCACCGAGGAAAGCATGTGGCAGATAATGCGTGGTCTCGTCATGATGCTGCCCTCGCCCGCTGCTCTTCGCGCCAGCGCGCCGGCGGAACTCCTTCCCATGTACGGAAAGCCCGAACGAAAGAATTGGCGTCGTTGTACCCCAGCAGGTACGCGGCTTCATTCAACTCCAACACGGAGTTATTGAGATACTGCCGCGCCAACTGGTGACGAGCCTCCTCCATAACGCGCTGGAAACTGAATCCTTCCTCTTGCAGACGCCGCTGCAACGTACGGGAACTGAGGTGGAGCGCATCGGCGATGTCTTCAATCGTGGGACGACGACCAGTGAGCTTCTGTTGCACGGCGATGCGCACTCGCTCCACGAAATTCTCATCTCCGTTTTCCTGCTTCAACTCTTTCTCAAATTGCGGTGCCAGCATCGCCAGCAGTTCGGCATTCCGCGTGACGAACGTTCTCCCTGCATCTGAGGAGCGAAACACCAGCGCGTTGCGAGCAGCGCCACTGTCCACCGGGCAGCCGAAGTGACGCTCGATGGCTCTGACATGGGCGCGCGGCTGCACCAGCTCCACGCGCAACGGCGACAGCCGCGTCCCCGTCCCGTGGCGCGCGATGGAGAGGACCCAGGCAAAGGCGCATTCGATCAGCACCGCGGGTTCCAGTTCCTCTGCCAGCAGCCAGTGAAACTGAATGCTCCACTCTTCGTCGTCCATTTGCTGCCGGATCTCTTCCGGGCAGGTCAGTTGCTTGTAGCGTGCCATCTGATCCATGGCTGCGCCCAAATTCTCCGACGAGAGCGCGGCGAGTCCCACCGGATGGAATCGTTCGGTCTTCGTCTCAGTACCCAACTGGAGACCGATCGCCGGATTCGTGCTGACTTCACCGATCGCAAGCCAGAAGGCGAACAGTTCCTCGGTACTCATCAGCACACGTGGCAATTTAGCGAATTCGAGCGGAAGTCCCGCTCTGCGCAAAACCGCAGAGACGGGAACTCCACATTCTTCCAACTTCGTGAAATTGCTGCCGGAAACTCGGAAGTGTTTGTTCATGGGGTTACTCGGATTTCAGAGATGCCATGTCGATCGAGAAACGATATTTCACATCGGCCTTGAGTAGCCTCTCGTACGCTTCGTTGACCTTCTGGATCGGGATCACTTCAACATCCGACGTGATGTCATGCTTCCCGCAGAAATCCAGCATCTCCTGGGTTTCGGCGATTCCCCCGATTGGCGAGCCCGACAAACTTCGTCGGCCCATGATCAGCCCAAATGCCGCCACAGCGAGCGGTTTTTCCGGAGCGCCCACCAGCGTGATATTGCCATCGCGCCGTAGAAGATTGATGTACGCCGAGATATCGTGATCGGCAGACACCGCGTCGAGAATGAAGTCGAAGCTCCCGGCGTGCGTTTTCATCTCGTCGGCATTCTTCGACAGGACAACTTCGTCGGCGCCGAGCCGCATTGCGTCGTTCTTTTTATTTGCAGAAGTTGTAAACACCACCACGTGCGCTCCGAGAGCATGGGCAAATTTCACGCCCATGTGGCCCAGTCCGCCAAGACCCACCACACCAACTTTCTTGCCCTTTGTAACGTTCCAGTGACGCATCGGCGAGTAGGTAGTGATTCCAGCGCAAAGTAATGGCGCCACGCCGGCAAGATTCAGGTTGGCCGGAACGTGCAGTACGAACCGCTGGTTTACCACGATGCTCTCGGAATAGCCGCCATACGTCACGCCTCCGAGATGCTTATCGGGGAAGTTGTAGGTCAGCGTCCCATTCGGGCAGAACTGCTCGAGGCCAACCTTGCACTCGGGGCAGGTGCCGTCTGAGTCCACCATGCACCCGACTGCGGCGAGATCGCCGACTTTGAATTTGCCGACCGCGGAGCCGACCTTGGTGACTCGACCGACAATTTCGTGCCCCGGCACACATGGGTACACGGTGGGCATCACGCCGCTCCATTCGTTCCGCACCTGGTGAAGGTCGGAATGGCAAATCCCGCAGAAGAGGATCTCTATCTGCACGTCCTGTTCGGTTGGATCACGCCGCGTGATCGTGGTGGAAGCGAGCGGCGATGTTGCATTGGCAGCGGAATAAGCTTTCGCGTTAGGCATGTGTTCAATCTAGATGCTTCAAACGGATCGTGATATGCAAAACCCGCCATTGTGCATGCAGAATACGCCAAGGAGCACGGACGAGAGCTGGATTGAACGCATTTCCAGGGGACGGTTGTCTATGGAGAACTCACGTTATACTGGCCCCTCAATTTACGGATCGCCGAAGGGAAGCGGTGACGATGCGCGAGTTCACGTCGGGGACCAGGGCTTGTCACCGTAGCAGAATCCTGCTCGCGTGCATCACCACGCTGTTCTCCTGTGCCGTCGCGATCGCTCAAAATCCGCCGGAGGCAATCCAACCCCAGCTTTCTCAACCTCTTCTCTACTGGGCCTACCCGGTGAATCCGCCAAGTGACAAAAATGCCACCTCTGCCGAGCAGGCGCCGCGGCAGGTCCCTGGAAGTTCCGCCGCGTTTTCGCCCGAGCAGGTCGAGGATAGGTTCAACCCTCCCGACTGGCATCCCGACCGACATCCCGCGCTGCCCGACATTGTCGCCCACGGCCACAAGCCCAACGTCTTCGCTTGCGCCTTCTGTCATCTACCAAACGGTCAGGGTCGTCCCGAAAACGCCAGCGTGGCCGGGCTTCCCGCCGCGTATATCATTCAGCAGTTCGCCGATTTCAAGAGCGGTGTGCGCAAAGGCTCGGAACCTCTCTTCCTGCCTGGGTTTGTAATGGGAAAGTACGAAAGCAACTCCACTCCGGAAGAGATCAAGGCCGCGGCGCAGTATTTTTCCGGACTAAAGCGCAAGCCCTGGATCCGCGTAGTCGAAACCGATTCCGTTCCTAAAACGCACGCCGCCGGGTGGATGCTCGTTCCCGATATTCGCGCCGAGAAGGAACCCATCGGTCAACGCATCATCGAGACCGCGGAGGATATCGATCGCTGCGAACTGCGCGACGACTCTTCAAGCTTCGTCGCTTACGTTCCTCCCGGAAGTCTGAAACGTGGCGAGGCTCTCGTTAACACCGGCGGTGCGGGCAAGACGATGCGCTGTGCCGGTTGTCACGGTCCCGGTCTGAAAGGCAAAGGCAATGTCCCGCCTTTAGCTGGACGTTCTCCCAGCTACATTGTTCGCCAATTGAACGATATTCAGCGTGGCACGCGCGCCGGAGTCGCGACGCAATTGATGAAGAAGCCCGTCGCCAAGCTCACCCTCGACGACATGATTGCGATCGCCGCATACATCGCTTCGCAAAATCCGTGATTCGGATTTGGGCGGCGTCTACGGTTGCGGTTCCGCCGCGCGATATTCCATTGCGGAGGTCGTCAGCGGCTCGCCCGCCCCGTATTCGAAGTTGATCCTGTCTCGTTCGAATACAAATGGACGGTTCTGGATCTGCGTATGCAATTGACCCACGTATTCGCCGATGATTCCCAGCGAAACCAGTTGCGCCGACGCCAGGAAGAACATGCCGATCACCAGCGGGGCTACGCCCACCGAAAATGCATTCCAGAAAATCAATTTGTAGAGGAAATATCCCAATCCCAAAAATCCCGAGACCAACGCGCCCAGGAATCCTGCAAAGCTGATCAGTCGCAGCGGAACCTTCGACAGGTTCGTGATCCCCAGCATCGCGTTGTCATACAAACTGTAGAAGTTGTTCTTGGTGATGCCACGCTTGCGCACCGGTTGATGATAGGGAATCGTGGCGTGGGCAAATCCTGTCTCTGCGACCAGTCCGCGAAAGTACGGGTACGGGTCCTTGATGCTCTTGATCGCGTCCACGACTTTGCGATCGTACAATCCAAAGCCGGTAAAGTTCTGGTAGGTCTCAATCCCCGCCATCCGCTCCACCAGTCCGTAGTATTGCTTTCGGATCCAGAACATCAGGCCGCTCTCATCGCTCCCCGTCTTCATGCAGACGACCACCAGGGCTCCTTCTTTCCACTTCTTTACCAGGTCCGGAATCATCTCCGGAGGATCCTGCAGGTCCGCAACAATTCCAATCACGCAATCGCCCGTAGTCTGGGTCATCGCATGCATTGGCGACCGGATGTGCCCGAAGTTCCGCGTATTGCGGATCACCTTCACGTTGCGATCTTTTTCCGCAAGCTCTTTCAGGATGACGAACGTATCGTCCGTGGATGCGTTATCGATGAACAAGTGTTCGTAACGATAGTTGCCGAGCCCCACCATCGCCAGGCGCACCCGCTCATAAACCTCGCGGACATTGTCTTCTTCATTGAAACAAGGAGTCAGAATGCTGATCGACTTGGTCGCCAAAATCATCCCTTCCGCGTGTGAACGGTTCTTGCGATGAAAGCTTATAGCAGTATTGTAATCACATAAAAAAAGACGGCGCGTTGTTGCGCGCCGCCGCTGTTTCTGACTTGGGTGCCTCTACCACTGCACTCCCGGATACATGCTCGGCATTCGGTTCGCCCGGTACAGGTTTTGCCCGTTCGTCGAGACACTCCAGATCGTTTGCGGCGTCGAAGTGACCGTCACCTCGTCTGCCTCCGAGCTGAGATTCGGCTGGGAGCATAGATCGAATTCCAGGTCGCCATTGGCGAGCGGCGTGGTTCCTCCGCCAAAAATCGAGAATTTCGCTGGATCAAATGTATCCCTCCACAAAATCGTGGCGGTCTTCGCAGTCTCGTCTACCTGCAAAATCGGCACCGTCGTGTAGCACGTCGTCCCCGGGGTGCACTTCACGCCCGGCGAAAGTTGCCGACTGAATCCATTGTCCATGAGTGTGAGCATGAAATTGCCCGTCGTGCTTGTCCCCACAAACGATGGCTGGTGTTGACCGTAGAACCAATCCTGCGGTTCGGTGCCGTTCACCAGCGTGAAGTCGCCTTGGTATCCCAGTCGCCAGATCACGTTTCCAGTGCCCGCGCCGTCGTTGTAATCGATCTTCATGATCCAGCTCTGGTGCCGGCTCGACACCAGTAAGTTGCCATCGCCCGGCACGTAGACCACCGCATTGCTGTGCGTCCAATCCGGATAACCTACCGGCGCACGGCTCACGTCCAGGTGATCCAGTTCCGCCCAGAACCACACCGGCTTCAAACTCGTGTCCAAGTCAATCACTACGTCGCCAAGAACATTGGTCGCTGCCGTCGTTCCCGGAAGCCCGTTGTAACTCCGGATCTCATTGCCCAGCACCACCCAATGCCCGTTGGGCAGCACCGTCACATCATGATGCAAATCATCCAGCGAGATCGACGATCCCAGCGCCGCCAGTCCCGCATTCACTTGTGACAGGGTGACCTGTTGCACCGGCACGCCTGACAAATCGATCTCTCGTATGGCGATTAAATCGCTTGCCGGCGGCGGCCCGCTCACGCCTTGCGATCCCGTGCAGATGAGGACCAGCATGTCGCCATTTGGCAAAAGTTTGAAGGATTGAATGGTGTTGTCACCCTGGCGATCCGGATAGTCGTACCCCCAGATCACGTTGCCCGACAGATCGATTGCGTAAGCCTGCAAATAACCTATGGCGGTGTCGATCACCGGATTCATGAACTCGATGCCCGGCTGCGGGGTTCCGTTCGTCGTCACCGTGAGCGTCGGCAAGCGGTTCGCCGGAAAGCTTGAGGTGCTGAAACTGTGGTCGGTGTCGGTCGAAGTGCTCCCACCTCCCGTGTCTACTACCGCCTGCAAGTGATACGTCGAGTTCGCTTGCATCCCCGCGACCAGGAACATCGCCGGCGCTCCCGCCGCCACCGTCTGCGTCGAAGTCCGCTGGCCATACGTCGTATCGAGCCCGAACTGGATACTCACATCGCCCGCTGTTTGCGGAGCGTACGTGTAGCGCGCCACCAGCGGGTTATCCGTTGCGCTGAGAATGCTTTGCCCCGCCGCCAGTTGCACCCCGCTCGCTCGCAACTGTAAGCGCTGGTTATTGCTGTTCATGCCCATGTCCAGGGTCGTGGTCTGCGCTCCTGTCGAAGTCGGAGCGAAGTTCACAACCACCGAACACGCCGCGGCGGGCAGCAACGTAGTGCCGCACGATACCCCGCTCACAATCGAGAAATCCGATCCGCCGCTCAGCGTAGGAGACATCGTGATTGCCGCTTTCGTCGTGTTGCGCACCGTAATCGGAATCCTCGCCACGTGGGTGGACAATGCCACGCTGCCGAAACTGAAGACCGTATCGCTGGAACCGGTGCCGCAAGCCATCAGGCCGGCGAGCATCGAACATGCTGCCAGCAGTACCAGACTTCGTGAAAATCGGGCGGAACGGGTAGGGGAAGAGAGGGGTCGTACGTTTTCCAAGTCGTGCCTCGAAGGTAGTGGGTGGCCCACGGGAGGGGCGAGCAAACTTGCAAACCTTTATATTCTGTTTTCGCGAACGCCGGGAAATTTTTTGTAAGTCTTCGTCACAGGAGGAACTCTGTTTTCTTCTTACCGCAACGGGCAAATTTCCTGTCGTTCAATTTGCAACCAGCAGCGAATCCAGGTGCGATTTTTACGAGCACGCAAGATTTCGATCCTGGTCATCCCTTCAACGCGGCCGAAAGCTTCGCTCCATCCGGCGACCCCAGCCCCGTGCAGGCATCCCATCCTGTTCCCGCCTGGTAAGCTCCATTATTTCCGCTGGTGATATCGCGAAAATCTGCCGCCTGTTTGTAAAGAAGGGGATTCACGAACCCCACCGGCTTCCCATTGCTCTGGTTGATCAGCGCAATCAACGCAGCCCACAACGGAGCCACGGCACTCGTCCCGCCGATCGCCCCCGTCTGGCTGTCCACCAGGATGTTGTAACCCGTGCTCGGGTCCGCATCCCCCGCTACGTCCGGCACTCCCCGTCCCACGCGCTTATTCCCATTCGCCGACGGAGGCACGCCCGCATTTTTCTGCCAGGCCGGCAGCGCAAATACGTCGCTCACTCCGCCGCCCGTCGCGCCTTCATTCGTCGATAGATCGTTCCACACCACCTCGCTGCTGATCGCACTGGCGGTGCTCGCCAATCGTGTCCCACCACATGCCAGCGCGTTCGGACTCGACGCTGGGAAGTCCACGTGGTTCTCTCCATCGGTCACGCCGTCGGTTGAGCCGTTATCGCCGCACGCTACGCATACCGTGATTCCCATGCTCCCTGCCGATTGAAACGCGTCATCCATCGCCGTCATCGCCTGTCCCGTCCACGCCGACTCAGGCCCACCCCAACTGATCGAAATCACCGAAGGTCTATTCATCGCATCGTGGGCTGCCGTCGTGATCGCATTCAGAAATCCTGCGTCAGTGTTCTCCGCGAAGTACACCACGATCTTCGCCCCCGGAGCGATCGACCCCACCACCTCAATATCGAGCATTACCTCTGCATCCGGTCCGTTGGGATCGCCCGTCGGTGCATTGCTGCCATTTCCCACCGATACCGCCGTCACACGCGGCGTCCTCGTCAAATTCACTTGCTTCCAGTACGCGTCGAGATCCGCGGACTTGAATCCCCCACCTAACTCAATGATCGCAACGCATTCGCCGGTGCCGTCTGCCTTTGCGGGATAGTTGTACAACTGCGCTACCTGCACTGGAGTGAACGTATGCGTCGCCGCTCGAGCTCCCGGCCTTCGAAAGTGCGGCTTGGCTTGTGGACGGTTGTCGAGTCCGAAAACGCCTTGCACCACCCCTTGCAAATCCTCGGGAAGATAGATCGACCCCGTACGTCCCCGAAAGTTTCCTGCCGGATGTACATACTCCTTCAACGCCACCCCGAACGCTTCCTGCATTGCACTTGCCGGGCCAGTCAGAATCACCGTCCGCCGCGCCTCGCTGCGCTCCTTTACCGTCAGCCCGTGTTCGCGCGCAAAACCCTCCACCCGCGCAATGTCATCTGCGTCCGCACCATGTTGCGCTTCGAACGATGCACGGCTCAGGAAGCTTCGCGTGTTCGTTGCTGCCGCGGGCGTCTGCCCCGATCGCGACCGCAACCGAATCGTTGCATCAACCGGTGCGTCCGCCTTGCATGGTCCAACTTCTCGAGCTCCCGGCATCACATGACGTTCGCTACCAGCCAGGGGAAGAGCATTCTTCGTAGGCATACAGCCTCCACGGTTCTACAAAATCATTGCGAGGATGTTAGATCAGAGTCCGCAGCCGTGAGTAAAGGATGCTTCGTACTCTACCTTTGAGAGTTCTGGATTTTCATGCAACAATCTACGCACCCTTGGACCACCCCTGGTTGTGAGGTCCGCTCTTGAAGCTACTGCTGAAATTCAACATCATCTTTTTGCTGCTCGCCGGCACTGGCCTCGCCCTCGTCGCCCATGTTGCCTATCGCTTCCTCATGCAGAACGCCCAGGCCGAAGTGCTGCAGCAGGCCAAGCTCATGATGGAGAGCGCCCGCGCCACTCGAGACTACACCTCGGTCGAGCTTAAACCGTTGTTGAAAAATGTCGCCGGGCACGAGAACCAGTTCATTCCGCAAACCGTTCCTGCCTACGGCGCCACCCAGAGCTTCAACCTGCTTCGCAAACGCTATCCCGACTACACCTACAAGGAAGCGGCCCTCAATCCGACGAACCCTCGCGATCGCGCCGCCGATTTCGAAGCCGACATCATCAACACTTTCCGCAATCATGCGGATCAGACCGAGATCATCGGTGAGCGTCCCACCCCTAGCGGCCAGTCTCTTTACTTAGCCCACCCCATCATGGTGAAGCCCGATTGCCTCGAGTGTCATGACACTCCTGCCGATGCGCCCAAAGCCATGCTCAACACCTACGGGCCCGCTAACGGTTTCGGCTGGAAGGCCGGCGAAGTCAATGCCGCACAGATCGTCTCCGTGCCAACCGCCGTCCCCATCGCCATCGCCGACAAAGCCTATTCCACCCTGGTTACCTACCTCGTCATCACCTTCGGCTTAACCTTGCTTGCCATCGATGCTGCGCTCTACTTCGTCGTGATCCGGCCGGTCACTCGCTTGTCCACCATGGCCGATCGTGTCAGCCGCGGCGAACTTGATATGGAGGAACTTCCGATCAGTGGTAATGACGAAATCGGAGCCCTCACGAGCTCCTTCAATCGCATGTTTGTGACGGTGGTAAAAGCGCTGAAGATGTTGAACGAAGAAGAGGAATAGGGAAACTCTGTTTAAGTTTCTTTGTGACAGCTCACGGCCCAGCCGGGCTGCATAAATTGAACTGCGCTTTGTATCAGGGCACGGCTTTAGCCGTGCCGTAAACGCCATAACTTTCCCGGGCTTTAGCCCCTGCGAGTTATGGTGAATACGCGCTTAAAACTCGCCGCTGGCGTGCAGATGTTTCTTAACCCCCACCAGGAAGCTCTTGCGCGCTTTTTCGGAATCGATTTCGCGTGCGACTTTGTCGCACAACTCGCGCAGATTATTTGAACTGCTGGACGCTCGCTTCACGATCACCCGCGCGATCGGCCCAACATAGTTCGCCAGTTGCGAAGCAATATCATTCAGCACTACCGGATCGTAGCCTTTGCTCTGCGCACTCCCCGAAAATGTTCCCGGAGCCGGTGTCGGCGCCTTCGCTACCAACACCTCGTGATGGGTGCGCCCGGGAATCGTATACGAAGTTTCCATCGTCGTCGCAAGGTCCATGCCGGGCTCCAGCCGCACTGTTTCCAGCGCTGCCAGGAATTCTGCCGCACTTTGAAAGCGGTCTGTCGGATCCTTCGCCAGCGCGCGCAAAACGATCAGCGACAGCACCTCCGGCACCGACGGATTGATCTTCGATGGAACTGGCGGCAGCGTCTGCAAATGTCCCGTAATGATCTCCGGAAACGATTGCCCTTGTATCGGCAGTCTTCCCGTAATCACCTCGAACAGCGTCACCCCCATCGAATAAAGGTCCGAACGCGCATCCGGTGAGTCTCCGCGAATTTGTTCTGGAGAGATGTAGTGTACCGAACCGATCAGCGATCCCGACGACGTCAGCCGCGGATCCGGTGAACTAATCAGCGCCAGCCCAAAGTCCAGCAGCTTCACCTGGCCCGCGCCGTCAATCATGATGTTCGAAGGCTTGATGTCGCGATGGATCACGCCCTTGCTGTGGGCAAACGCCAGCGCCGTCAGTGCCTGCCGGATAAACCCGACGGAGTCCTTGAGCGTCATGCCGCGCCCGAGGCGTTCGCTCAGGTTCATTCCCTCCACGTATTCCATCACCATGATCAACTGATCTTCGTGATGGAACGCCGTGTGTAGCGCCGCAATATTCGGATGGTTCAGGTTCGCCAGCACGCGAATCTCGCGCACGAACCGGTCGGTCACCTCGGGTCGCTTGGCGGCTCCCGAAAGCAACACCTTCATCGCCTCCGTACGCTGCGAAATCGAGTGGCGGACTTTGTACACCTCGCCCATTCCACCGTTTCCCAACGTACCGACGATCTCGTACGCTCCGACCTGTGTCCCCGCACCCCACCCCATAGTGGCAACCATTTTAGCCGGAAAACCGCATTGTGCGAGAGCTTGGCTCGGCTATCTTCGTGTGGCGGGATTGTGAGTGGGACGTGTGGCGGGATTGTGAGTGGGACCGGCCGTTATCGTCGTTGAACGCCCGCACTGCTGTAGGGCGCTGGCGATGATCTCAATGCGAGCGCGAATATTTGTCCATGATTTCGACACAACGCGCCAGCGTCGTGCAACACAGCCCCACAACCGAAGCCCGCTTCAGCGCTCGCGGCCCCTGCTCGCGAGGCGAACACCCTCGCGAATTCACGCCACCTGCAGCCCCCGCCACGCCCGTTCGTACTCCCTCTCCGACTCGGCTGGCAGCAGCACCCACAGCCCATAGATTCCCAGCGCCGTCCCAAACGGAATGTTGAACAGCGCGAGGATCGACATCACGATCGTCAGCATCCGCGCCCACGGCTCTCGGTTCAGCAGCCCATACCCCGCCAGGAACCCCAGCAGCGCCTTAACCAACAATGCCCCGCCGATAATCGTGAGCAGCGGATGCAGGAACACCGGCCCCGGCGGTACCTGCGGCCCGAACGCGCGCCAGTGCCCGAACACCGTGTTCGCCACCACCAAGAGTGCCAGCGCACCCACCGCGTTCAGCGCCGATACCGCAAGCCACAAAATCCCCAACACCCGTAAATGCGACTGCACCCGGTTCGGCGCCGGATACGCCGAAGGAAACGCGGCCACCTGGTCCTTGCCACATCGCCCGCAATACCGCTGGTCCGCCGGCACCGTGGCTCCACACCGATCGCAAAACATATTTCCCTCCTGCCTAAACGTACGCAAATCCATCCGCTCCGGTTCCGCCCAAAACGCCCAAAAAGTGTGAGTTGTCGCGGCGCGGGGACGCTTCGGCATCCCCCTTTTGCTTAATGAAACTCTTGCAGTTGCACCAGGCTCGTGGTCGTCTCGGTGTCCGCGCGGTCGAACGCTGCGGTCTTCTCGTCCGGACTAACCGCCAGCCAGAAGGGAAATCGTCCTAGCAGCGTGAGCTGCCGTAATTGCTGGTTATGCAGGTCGAAATAGCTCAGTGCCGCGACATTGCCCGGCCCTTCTTCCACGAAGTAGATGCCGTTCGCGGTCGGCACCCAACTCCCCCACGTTCCCGGCCGAAGCTCTCGCGACACGAGTTTCTCTTCTCCCCCCTGCACGGGCACGCTCCAGATCTCCGGGCGATCGAATTGCGTCTTCGCGTAATAGATGGTCTTGCCATCTGGCGACTCGAGCGGCGCGAAGCCCCCTTGCCCGGTGATCTGCAAGTTCTCGCTCCCATCCGCCCCTACGCGCCACACCTCGTACCGGCCGCTGCGCTCCGACGCGTAATAAATGTGTTTTCCATCGTGCGACCAGCTCGGCACCGCGTTGTTGCCCTTACCGATCACCGTGATCCGCGGCTGCCCGCCCTCGGCGCTCGTCACCAGGATCGCCCCCGTGTCATTGATCCGCGCATCGAAGGCGACCAGTTTCCCGTCCGGCGACCAGCGCGGCGTCCCTGTCGTTCCCAAGGTTGTGATCTGTCGCGCATTCGTCCCATTCGCCTCGCTGACCCACAGGTCCATGCCTCCGCCGCGGTTCGACATGAAGACCATTCGCTTTCCGTCCGGCGCATACGCTGGTCCCTCATTGCGTCCACCGGTTTGCAGAACGACCTGCGCGCCCTTCAACGGTCCGGTCACCACGACTCCGCTGCCACGAATTCGTTCTGCCCACGCTCCCGAAATCTTTAAGACGGAAACGAGAACGGCGAATAGAAGAATGCATGCCGCTAGGCTACCGCTGGTCCAAATCACCCATCGGAGGCGGTCTGGCCTCCTCGCTTCTTTCCGGGACAAGGTTTCGAACGCAAGCTCCTCCACCGGAGCCACGGGCATTGGCGTCGACGCCGCGGGAGCAGTGGCCTCACTGCTCGTTACGCGTTCCACTTCCGCCACAAACCGGTACCCGCGACGCGGCAGGGTCTCAATGTATTTCGGATCCTCAGCGGAGTCGCACAGCACATCCCGCAGCTTGTTCACCGCCGCGTTCAACCCGTGATTGAAATCGACAAACGTCTCCCCCGGCCATAGCTTCTCGCGCAATTCGTCACGGGTCACTAGCGATCCGGGGTGCGTGATCAGCACCGCCAGAATCGCAAACGGCTGGCCGACGAGCCGCACCCGCGTCCCGAACTTCCACAGCTCGTGGGTGGGTAAGTCCGCTTCGTAGGGGCCGAAGCGTATGCGATTTGGTTGAATGAGGTCGGTCATTTCGCGATGCGGTTCAGCCCGGGAGCGGCCTGCGGATCTCCGATACCGGTTCGATTCGGCATGCAAGCTCCGTGTTTCTAAAATTTTAGCGGATGAGGTGTCTTCTGCCCACAAATGAGCCGCGTTGCATTGAGGTACGTAGCCGGGGCGTCCATTGTTTCCTTCGAATCAGGCCACCTCCTCCATCGATGAGCCTGCCGGAGGGGTGGAGTCGTGAACTACAAATTGACTTTCGCAGCTTTCTTGCTGGTTGGGAGTGCCCTCGCACAAGCCGCTAGCCCAGAACAATGCAACCTGGCTGTAGTCAGCAGTCAGCTTCCAAAATCCGAACAGATTTGTGACTCGAAAACCGTCGTTGACCTGGCGAAACAAGGTCACGTTTACGAGCAGAACCAGATGGGCCTGGCTTCCATTATGGTGATTGGCCCCGAAGCCGACATCGCAACTGCCGTCCAATGGTTTCAGAAGTCGGCCCAGAACGGCTACGCTCCCGCACAGGTGAACCTTGCCGTCCTGTACATCAACGGTTGGGGTGTTCCCCAGAACTTCGGCGTCGCGCAGCGCTGGTTGCGTGAAGCTGCGGCGCAGCATTTCGCTCCCGCTTACTACAACCTTGGTGAGCTCTACTTGAAAGGCACCGGGGTGCATCAGGACTACGCCGAGGCTCGGCGCTGGTTCCAACTGGGTGCCGACGCTGGCGACAGCTACGCTCAGACCAACCTCGGCTATCTGTATGACCGCGGCCTTGGTGTTCCCGTCAATCTCTCGACTGCCGCCAGCTGGTATCGCAAGGCTTCTGACGCAGGCAATCCCATGGCGCAAAGCAACTTAGCGGATCTCTACGAGAAAGGAGAGGGTGTCCCACGCGATCCTGCGCAGGCCTTCCACCTCTTTCAGCAGGCTGCCGAGAAAGGCCACACGGGAGCGCAGATCCAACTCGCCTATCGCTTGGCCTACGGATCGGGAACTGCCAAGAACCCGGAATCCGCCCTTGCATGGGTCACCGCCGCCGTGGCCTCTGGCGACAACCGCGGTCAGGCGTTGTTGCAGACCTTGCGGACGCAACTCCAACCCGATCAGCAGAAGCGCGCCAGCGACGCTGCCGTCGGACTGCGAGCTTCGTCGCAGATCGCCGCTAAATCCACGCTTCTACAACATTAAACGAGACTTTGTTATCGGCTGAACGTTAGGCGGGTAGCCGAATCGATGTACTAAGTCTGCATCACTCTTTCTTGTTGTCATTGCGAGGAGGGCATCAGCCCGACGTGGCAATCTGCTGTTCCTGGAGTCGAAACGAATGGCAGCCAAAGGGATTGTGTGTTCCCGGCTGGGTTGTCATCACCGTGGCCGTGCCGACCTTCCCCGCTTTCCATTGACCCTCCGTCCCGTCCAACTAGCACGGAAGTTACTGTTTGAACGCGACTTCCCAAGCTCCCGCAGCATCCAACTGGGGATATAATGACCCGACCTCCTAAGGGGTTTGGTCGCCAAAGCAGCCCATGTCGAAAATTACGAAGTTCGTTCTGTTGCTCAGTTCCTTGTTCGTCGTCCTCTTCGTCGTCATCGGAAGTCTCGGCGTTCACGCCGATTCCAAGTCCGACGGCGCTTACCGCCAGCTCGGCGTTTACAGCGAGGTGCTCTCGCGTATCCGCACCGAGTACGTGGTTGAGCCCGACATGAACCAGGTCACCGACGGTGCGCTGCACGGTCTCCTCGAGTCGCTCGACGCCAATTCCAGCTACCTGAATCCCGCCGAGTACAAGGCCTACACCGAACGCAAGGCCGAAGGTAAAGCCAGCATTGGCGCGGCAGTTTCCAAGCGCTATGGCTACGCCGCAGTCGTCTCCGTGATCCCTGGCGGTCCGGCCGACAAGGCCAACCTCGAGAGTGGCGACATTATTGAAGCCATCGAGGGCAAGACCACTCGTGAGATGTCGCTCGCCGAAATCGACGGTCAGCTCCTCGGGAAGCCGGGCTCGGTCATCAATCTCAGTGTGGTTCGTCCCCGCAAGGCACAGCCGCAGAAGACGCCCGTCACCCGCGAGATCATAGTCACCCCGCCCGTCGCCGAAAAGCAAATGGACGATAACATCGGCTACATCCGGGTCATCACCTTCACCAAGGGACGCAGCCAGGAAATTGCCAACCAGGTAAAGACCGCGCAGAAGCAGGGTGCCCGTAAGCTCATCCTCGACCTCCGCAACTGCGGCGCCGGCGACGAGCAGGAGGGAATCGCCACCGCGAATCTCTTCTTGAATCACGGCATGATCGCCTACCTGCAAGGCCAGAAGTATGCCAAGCAGACCTTCAATGCCGAGGCTTCCAAAGCGATCACCAATCTTCCCATCGTGGTTCTGGTGAACAAGGGAACCGCCGGGCCCGCCGAGATCGTAGCTTCCTCGATTCTTGAGAACGCGCGTGGCGACGTCCTCGGTGACAAGACGTTCGGCGATGGCGCCGTGCAGCAGCTCTTCCCGCTGCCCGATGGATCCGCCGTCATGATCTCTATCGCGAAGTATTACTCGCCTTCCGGCAAAGCGATCCAGGACACGGCCGTGACGCCTAACATCCTGGTCGCCGACACCGACGACTACGCCTCACCCGATGACGGCGAAGACGACAGCGCGAACCCAACCCCAGACACGAAACAGAAAGACCAGCCCGACGAACAACTCCGTCGCGCCGTAGAAGTCCTGAAGAACAAAGACCAGAAAGCGTAAGCATTATCGCTTCATGCAGGGCGCGACTTAGTCGCGCCTTTTCTCTTGCTCCGCGAGCACCCTCGTCGCCCGGAGCCTCTATCGACTGCAATAAAAAAGGCGCGAGATCAACTCGCGCCTCTTTTACTCTTCCCTTCGATTAGTTTCCCGCCGTCGCCGTCGCCGCGCCAGCCTGATCAAACTGAAGCGTCGCGTTCTTGAACTGAATACCGTGCAGAACCTTGCCCTCGGTGTCGAGCGCCGTGTTGGTGTTCGACACCGAGGGCACCACGGTTGCAGGCACGCTGGCAACGGTCTTCTTTCCCTTGTTAATCGTAGCGGTGATTGTTCCCGCGCCATCCCACTGCACGCGATACGTCCCAGCGGGCACTTGCGTGCCGCCTACTGTCACCGCATCCGAAAAAGTTACATTTTCCGAATGCTGGGCAGCGAGCAGCGAAAGCGGTGTCATCATCAACACAGCCGAAAGTAGTGCGGTGTATTTGGTCTTCATCGTGATCAATCTCCCTCTCAAATTGGCTTCAACACCCAAGCAAGAAATTTCGTTGCATGAATGCTCTACCAATTGGATTGCTGCCCACCCGGAGAGATGCGGGCATTTGCCTCTAAAATATCGATCTTCTAGATCGAATTTCTCGCATTAACTTCCTGTATCTTCCCTCGTCGTGTGCAAGAACTTCGAAGGGTACCGACGCCTTCATCGTTGCCAAGCTTTGTGAAAGGGCACCACTTCAGTCGTGCCGCACTCGCGATTAAAAAAATGGGCTTCAGCCCCTGCATCGCGCGAGGGATTCGAATCAACCGCAGGGTCCGATCATCCACTTGCGGTATGACCTTCCGGAGCAAAAATTCCCTCCTAAGGCGAACCTCCAATCACACGCCTCGGCCTTTTTTCCGCCCGTCTAAGGCCCCTCTCCTCACGTCTCATCGTGCTATTCTGACCTTGTTCCGCGCCCAACATGACTTCGCTTTACGACAATCTTCCTCCCGTTGAAGTCGGCGGCAGGAAGCTGGTTGGCCGAGTAGTTTTCGGCTTACTCATTCTCGCCGCAGCCCTCCTCGGCATCGGCAGCGGACTCCTTCTCGTCTACTCCACCGACCTCCCGCAGGTCACCGAACTCGAACAGTTTCGTCCCAGCTCCATCACCGAACTCTACGACGACCAGGGCCGCATCATCGGTTCCTTCGCTCTCCAGCGCCGCATGATCGGCCGTTACGAAGATTTCCCCAAGTTCCTCCGCGACGCCATCATCTCCACCGAAGACAAGGATTTCGAATCCCACCTCGGCATCAACTTCTGGCGCATGGGCGGCGCAGCCTTCCGCGACATCAGTTCCGGCAGCCGCGCGCAAGGCGCTTCGACGCTCACCATGCAACTCTCCCGCAACCTGTTCCTCTCTGCCGATCGCAATTTCCGACGCAAGGTGCAGGAGATCATGCTCTCACTTCAAATCGAGCGCCGCTTTACCAAGGAACAGATCTTCACCATGTACTGCAACCAGATCTACCTCGGCCACGGCGTTTACGGCTTTGAGGCTGGTTCGCATTTCTACTTCAACAAGCCCGCCAAAGATCTCACCCTTGACGAAGCCGCTATTCTCGCCGGACTTCCGAAAGCGCCCAACTCCTACTCGCCGATCAACAGCCCCGAGCGCGCCCTCCGTCGTCGCAATCTCGTCATCAACAACATGCTCGAGGACGGAAAAATCACCGCCGACCAGGCGCTGAAGGCCAAGGAAGCTCCCATCAAACTGAGTTTCCAGAGCGACCCGAATTCGCTCGCGCCTAATTTTGTCGAAGACATTCGCCGCTATCTCGAAAAGAAGTTTGGCACCGACGAAGTTCATGAAGGCGGACTCCGCGTTTACACCACCCTCGACATGGATCTCCAGCGCACCGCCACTCAGGCCGTGCTCGACGGCCTCGCCGCTTACGAACGGCGCCACGGTTGGAAAGGAAAGCTCCCCAACATCGTCGCGGCCGGAGACGATCTCAAAACCTACGAGCATCCCGATTGGGATAACGCCCAAGGCGCCGGCAGCTACGTGCATGCGCTTGTCACCGAGGTCTCGCCCGCATCCGCCACCGTGAAGTTTGGCCGCTTTTCCGCCGTCCTCGTTCCTGACGACGTCAAGTGGACCGGCCACAAATCTCCGCAGGAAATCCTGACGGTAGGCGACATTGCCTACATCAAGGTCATCGCCCTCGCTGGCGATCGCAGCAAGGTCTCACTCGAAGAAGATTCCGGCACCGAGGCTGCGCTGATGGCGATCGATAACGCCACCGGCGACATCAAGGCCCTCGTCGGCGGCCGCGACTACGAAGAGTCGAAATTCAATCGCGCTACCCAGGCTTTGCGACAGACTGGCTCATCGTTCAAGCCCTACGTCTACGCCACCGCCGTTGACCAGGTCGGCATCTCGCCAGACGACACCATCCTCGACGCGCCCATCAGTTTTCCGACCGCATCCGGCATGTACACCCCGCACAATTACGACGGCAAGTTCGAAGGCACCATCTCCCTGCGCCGTGCCATCGCCGACTCCCGTAACATCCCTGCGCTGAAGCTCGCCGAACGCGTCGGCATTCGCAACGTCATCGAGATGGCCCACAAGTTTGGTGTCACCAGCAACATTCAGCCTTATCTGCCGATCGCCCTCGGCGCCGCCGAGATCACGCTCATCGAGCAGGTCGCCGCCTACGCCACCTTCCCCAATGACGGTGTGCGCGTCACCCCGCGCTATATCACCAAGGTCACGGACTACAACGGCCGCGTGCTCGAAGAAAATTATCCCGACGTTAAAGACGTCATCAGTCAGCAGACCGCGCGCACCATGGTGGAATTTCTGAAGGAACCCATCCTCCACGGTACCGCCTTCGCTGCTAGCGCCATGAAACATCCCCTGGGCGGCAAAACCGGTACCACCAACGATTTCACCGACGCCTGGTTCATCGGCTTTTCGCCCTCTATCACCTGCGGCGTCTGGGTCGGCTTCGACGAAAAGAAATCCTTGGGCGCGAAGGAAACCGGCGCCAAAGCCGCGCTGCCCATCTGGATGGACTACATGAAAGTCGCGCTCAAGGGCAAGGAGACAGAAGAATTCTCCGGTGCTCCCACCCCTCCGCCCAATACGGTTGCGAAGAAAACCGCCCCCGCTCCCGCCGGACCACCGCCCTCCGATGATGCGGAGTCCCACTAATGCGAAAGTTCTTTCGCCTTCTCCTCCGCCTCCTCGTGCTCGTTGTAGTGTTTCTGATCGCGCTGCTCACTTCCATGCGCTTCGCGATTCACGGCAGGGAAGTGGGCGTCCCCAAATTGGTCGGCATGACGCCGCAGCAGGCCCAACAGGCGCTCGCCTCACAAGGCCTAACCCTCGTTCGCGAGAATCGCTATTTTTCTAGCGAAGTTCCGGAAGGCAGAATCCTCTCCCAGTTGCCCGCGCCCGGTGAAAAAGTCCGCCGTGGCTGGCGCGTCCGCGTCGCCGAAAGCATGGGCGCTCAACGTGAAATCATTCCCAGCGTCATCGGCGACAGCGAACGCGCCGCCGAACTCAATATCCGCCGTCGCGGTCTCGATCTCGGCACCGTCGCCACCATCCATATTCCCGACGCCGACCCCGATACCGTCCTCGCCCAGAACCCTCCGCCCAACGCCACCGGCGTCACCTCGCCCAAGATCAGCCTGCTTGTCGCCGCTTCCGCCGAGCCGCCAACTTTCGTTATGCCCGACTTCCTCAATCAGCCCCTCGACAACGTCGTCAAAACCATTGCCGACGCCGGCTTCAAAGTCGCCAACATCCATACCGTCACCCCGGTGGCACAGGCTGCTCCCGGCCCCATTGCCGTTCCCGCGCCCGCCCCCCTCCCCGTCACCAAGAGCGTAGCCACCGTCGTCCACCAAACCCCCGCCCCCGGTCAACGCGTAACCCCCGAAGCCATAATCAACCTGGAAGTCACCCGCTAGATAGATCTGTCATGGCGACCGGAGAACGCGGCAGAACTTCCGCGTTCTGAGCGGAGCCACCCTTTGTTTCAGCGTGTGGGACGACTGGTCGCGCGGTCAGCCCACGCTAGTGCCAAAGGCTCCTCCGTGTCTCCGTGCTCCGTGTTTGGTTTTACTTGTCAAGCCCCCAAGATCCGCCTTTTCCTCGCAACTCCCACCAAACAAACCAGATATAAAAACAATTATGTCTTTCACTGAGGACACATCGAAAACAAAGGGGTTAGCGAAAGTCCCAAAATTCCTCAAAAACCT
>PLWX01000041.1 GCA_003151155.1 Acidobacteriaceae bacterium | reverse complement strand
GCCAAACCAAAATACCGAAATCATGTGTGTTGCAGCGTCGCCCGCCGCACGCGGTGCCCCAATAACTAGTCGCATAGGTGTCTTCCAATGAATTATCCAATCTACTCACACGACGCTAACCCCAACGTTGACCGGAAGCTCTGCCGCAAGTCTCGTGCCTACTGCGACGAGCTTGTGTTAAAAGGGGACGCTTATTGGTTGCCGAACCATTCCGGCGTTCACCTCTTCCCTCCAACCGTTCGAGCAGTCGAAGGCAAGAAGCCTAAGGACAGCTTTCACGTTAAGAGCATCGATACGGCCGCGGCGATTACAGCGCGGGAAAATAGGCTGAATGCCGAGTTTCGACCCGGCGTGAAGCGGAACCCGGGCGCCGTGTTACGCGCTCACCAGAAATATGAAGTATGGCCTGAGGTCTTCGATACGAAGGCCATACGCGCTGGGGTTCGCGTCTAATGCCGCAGCCGAATTATTGCGAATGGAGAGACATGGCAGTAAACGCGATGCTTGTCTCACAAGTGAGTTTCAGACAGCTCGGCATCTCGCCGAACTGAGATCCTAACCTCTAGCATGGTCAATTGATGAGGTAGCACACAATGGAAAACTTTCAGCACACAAATCAGATCAGGCTGCTTCGCGAGGCAGCAAGGCTGTCGCAATCTCAACTCGCGGCTCTTTCTGGCATTCGGCGTGACCGCATCTGCTACTCCGAGATGGGACGAGTCGAACTCCGCCCGCAAGAAATTGAGCTAATCCGCCGGGTAGTGGCTGACGAACTTCGCACCATTCAGGCCCAAGTCGTAGCAGCCCTACTGTCGAAGGACGGCGCAGTCGCGGCGGTCGGCGCGTAAGAGAGCGACCGAGGGAATCACGGGTCAGCCTTAGGGCTGGCCTTTTGTTTTGAGCAGCAAAAAGCCACGGCGGTTACCGTGGCTGAAACCCTGAAAGGATTTTTGGACATGGCGAGTGTAGCAGAAAAACCGAACGCATCAAGCAAAAACACAAAGATTGTTGAGGGACACTGTCCCCATCTATTCACCGGCCAGAAGGCCGCAATATTAGAGCTTCTGCGCCAGCACCGTGGACAGCCAGTCCCCGTTTATAAGTTGGCCGCTCTTTCTCTACAGTACAATTCCCGCCTGTTTGAGCTTCGGCGCGCCGGTTTCGTGATCGAGAACAACACGAAGCGCGCAGGCCGGCAGATTCACGGAACCTTTACGCTAGTCTCCGAGCCCGGAGAGAGCCCCACACAGCTAGACCTCGTCCCATCCCCAGCTGAATCCGAGGTGCGCGATGTCTAAGCGCCCCTGCCGCCGTTATATCAAAACTCCAGAAAACCTAATTGATGAAATCGGCCGCGTTCTCGATCGCGCCGACCTCGACCGCGAAACCTGCGCAAGCATCCTGCTCGGACTCGCAACTGAGTTTGTGAGCCCAGGTACATTCGCGATGCCGCCAGCGTCTGCGAGCGCAGAAGGGGTGACCCGTGGCGATCATTAACGAGCACGGTCTCTTCCAAGGAAAACGCCTGCGACGGTGCAGCACAAAGGCTCGCCTGCTGTGGCCGTATCTCTACGTTGCGTCGAACGGATTCGCACGATCGGAACTGGACTACGACTTTATCGCGGACCAATTCGCATCGTTCCGAGCCGATGCCCCGACGCCCGAAGAACTTGCCCAATATTTCGCCGAGTTTCAGGCAAATCATCTGATCTTCACCTACCAGTACAACGGACAGAGCTGGGGACAGTGGGACACGCCTCGAAGCCACACAAAGGAATACAAGACGGCCATCGACAAGGCCAGCCCTACTCCCCCAGAGGCACCCTACATCGCGTGGCTCAAGGAACAGCACGGCGCCGACTGGTCACAGTTCCATTGGAGCAAAGACGCTATCGCGGATCCTCCCGAGACATTTGCCCAAAATTCTGCCGAAATTCTCCTGAATGTTGACCGAAATTCGGGCCTAGGTGTAGGTGTTGGTGTAGGTGTAGGTGTTGGCTCTGGTAAAAACCCTTCGTCCGAGGTTTCACCATCGGACGCGGAACTAATCGCTAACGCTCCCAAAGAAAACTCCAAAGAAGCATCCCCAAGTGCAAACCGTCTCGCCTCACTACTAGCGGCAGAGATTCACCGGAACAAAGCCGACTATCGGATTACACCTGCTCAACAGCGTAACTGGGGGAAGGTTGCCGATCTCATGATGCGCCGTGACGGGCGGACGGAAGAACAGATTGCCGACCTGATTCGCTGGGTACAGCGGGATGAGTTTTGGCATAAGAACATTCTCAGCATGGACAAGCTACGCGAGAAATTCGATCAGCTCGAAATGAAACGCGCGGGCGAGACACCGCACCGTTCTACAAACGTAGATCCCGAAATTACGCCATCTCAGCGGCTAGAGATGCGCAAGGCCGCAAGCGCTGAAGGTGTCCAGTGATCGGAACATACGAAGAGCAGCAGTCCGAAAGCACCATGCCAGCCGATCTCGGCGCGGAAAAGACGGTTCTTGGAGCGATCCTTGTTCGCAACGAAACCATCGCCGAAGTGAGCAGCATGATCGACACAGGGGATTTCTATCTCGCGGACCATCGCCATATTTACCAGGCAATGCAAGAAATCATTTTGGAAAACCGACCGATTGATGTGATCACGATTCTGGACTCGCTTAAGAGGAGCGGCGGCTCCCCCGTAAGTCCCGCATACGTCGAGTCGCTCAACATTTTCGCACCGGTCGGGAAGGTAAACGCGTACTGCTCCATCGTGCGCGAGAAGGCAAGGCTGCGCACGATCATTGAGCAGTGCCACACCACGGCTGGACGTGCCCTGGACGGTTCCCATAAAGCGCTGGAGCTCGCCGGTGAGCTTCAGGAGGTTGCGCTCACTGTTCAGGCCCACGGCAGCGATAACCTCCTGCCAATCGTCTCCACCATGAACGCGACCATGCAAGAGGTGGAGCGGCGGCGACAACTCACCAATGACATTCTCGGGCTGCCCCTCGGAATCCGGACGGTGGACAAAGCGATAGGCGGGGTACAAGAAGGCGAACTTTGCATCATCGCAGCACGCCCTGGGCGCGGCAAGACGCACTTGCTCATTCAGGCGGCAATCACGAACGCCCAAAGGGGCGTTCCCGTAGTCATTTTCTCAATCGAGATGAAACGCCACGCGATGCAGAAACGTCTCGCTGGGCATCACGGGCGGATTCCGATGTGGATGCTTCGCGATGAGCGGCTACTGAGTGCAGAGATGCACGAGCGGTTCCAAAAAGCAATGGCGGAGGTTGCGCAGCTCCCCATATTTATCGAGGATTCCAGCGGCATCACCACGCGGGAGCTGACGGCGCGTGCGGCTCTTGCGGTGAAACGCTACAAGGCAGGACTCGTGGAGGTGGACTACGCCCAGCTGATAACGGCCGCGGGTAAGGACGATGTAGAGCGCGAGGCGAAGAAAAGCCGAGCTCTCACGCGTATCGCGAAGGACTATGCGCCCGTGATCGCCGCGGCTCAGCTTAGCCGAGCGCCGGGACATGACCTAAACAAGCTTCCAAACTTTCAGGATCTCAAGGGCAGCAGCCAATACGAGCAGGACGCGCACATCATTGGGCTGATTCACCGCCCCGTCAACGAGCAGAACACGCCCACGGGCGAAGATGTCTTGATTATCGACAAACACCGCGAAGGCGAAGCGGGGCGCGAGCCAATCAAGATGACGGAGTGGGGAGATTTCGTACCACGTGCAACGGTGGGGGGTGCGCGATGAAACCTGTTGCGAAAGGGTGCTCGAAACGAGCCTCGCAAACCGTTGAAACTTCGCGGGCGGTTATGGGCTTCGTGAGTGTTGCAAAAACAGATGATTTCTCAACAGCGGGCGGGGC
>PLWX01000036.1 GCA_003151155.1 Acidobacteriaceae bacterium | reverse complement strand
TTTTGGGCGACGCCATGATCGGCGACGGAGCGCTATTTACCCGTGAGGACGCGGTTGAGGCCGCCTGGGCAGTGGTCGATCCAGTCCTGAAGACTCACCACCGGGCGCGCCCCTACAAGCGCCACAGCTGGGGACCGAAAGAGGCTGACGCGATCATCGGTACAGGCGGCTCTTGGCACAACCCCAGACCTAAGGAGGCATCCGGATTGCCCACCATCTCCCCAAGCGTCTCCTGACCGATCTTGGGGATTACGCCGCGCAGTCCGTCGAAATAGTTGTTGATAGTCCTTGCCATGCTCAAACCCTCACAAACTGCACGGGACGGATATTCATTCCCACCTAACACGCCCTAGAGGCCTGAAACCTCTGACTGTTCAATATTGCTCAGACCCGTTTCCGTAGCAAACTTAGTATGGGGAGGTTTCAGAAAGAAGGAGTTCCCCGCTTATGGAGCCGAGTCCCAAAGACGAAGAGTGGCTCTCTATTGCAGAGCAAGCAAAGAAATGGGCGGAGCGAAGCTGGCTACTCTCGTCGTAAGGAATCTGCGCGGCCCGCTGCAGGTTGCCGCCGTCAGGGCACCCGGCTTTAGGGATCAGCGCGAGAGTATGTTGCAGAGCATTGCCGTCCTCACCGGTGGCAAGGCTATCACCGAAGGCCTCGACACTCAGCTGAAAAATATAAAGATTTCCGATCTCGGTCTGGCCGCGAAGATCACCATCGACAAGAACAACACGATGGTCGAGGTCAGGGCCGCGTACGACCAGCGAATCAGAGTGCCCTTATACGCCAGTCTTTCCCTTCCGCCGGAGGCCGGGAACAACTCGACCATGGCAGGGCGCCGAGAACTTGTGCCACCCGAGCAATGAAAGTACAGAGGAGGTTCAGGAACATGAATATTTTCAAACATGTCGCAGGCTTTTCAAGGTCTCGATTGGGCAAGCGGAATCTCGTTTGTCTCTTGTCGTTAGCTCTGTGCTTCGTGGCTTGGCCTCAAAATTTGTTTGCTGATCAAGACCAAGGCGCGCAAGCCCCGACGCCGCCACAAGACCAGCAGGGCGCGCAGGCGCCGTCCTATGCCCAACAGACTCCCGACCAGTTGCAGCAGTTGGTCGCGCCGATTGCGCTGTATCCGGATTCGCTGGTGGCGCAGATCTTGGCGGCGTCGACCTTTCCCGAGCAGGTCGTCGAGGCTGACCGGTGGGTGCAAGCGCATCCTGATTTGAAGGGCGCCGATTTGGGTAAGGCTGTGGACCAACAACCCTGGGACCCGAGCGTCAAGGCCCTCGCCGCATTTCCATCCGTTCTGGGAAATATGGACAAGAATCTCTCCTGGGCATCGTCTCTAGGCGACGCATACTACAACCAGCAAGCGGATGTTATGAATGCCGTACAGGTGATGCGCCGGCGGGCGCAAGAAGCGGGCAATCTTAAGACCACGCCGCAGCAAACCGTGGCGACGCAGGACTCTGACATCAGCATTGCGCCGTCCGACCCAGATGAGGTTTACATCCCCGCGTACGATCCGTGGGCGGTTTATGGAGGACCTGTAATGGCATGGCCGGGATGGTATCCCTATCCCGGAATCTGGTTTGGCGGCCCTTACCTCTCGTTCGGAATGGGGTTCGGGATTGGCGGGTACGGCGGTTTTGGTTGGGGCTGGAACAACTGGGGATTCAACTGGCGTGGCGGATACGGGATGTACGGCGGCGGCAGGTATTACTCCCGCAGCAACACGTTTTACAACCGGAACAGCTACTACCGAGGAGGAGGCGAGGGCGGCGTAGCCAGGAACGTGCAACGCGGGTCGAACGGCGCTCGCGGCGGATTTAACGGCGAGCGCGGCGGAGCGAACGCCCGTTCCGGCGCAACCAGCAGGGCTTTCAACGGAAACACACGGGCGGCACGAGGATACGCCGCACCTCGCGGGCAACGCGGCGTCCGTTCCGGCGCGTTCAGCGGCTACCAGCATGGCGGACAGGCCCGGAGCTTTTCATCACGCGGAAGCGCCAGTATGGGCGGCGGCGCGCGTGGCGGCGGCCATGGTGGCGGAGGGCATCGGTAATCGAAGTGTCATTACGTTTTCGATCAGCTTGTATGAGTTAGAAATGGAGAGAAGCCATATGCGGCGAACGATCCTGAATTCCGACAAATTTCATTGGACCGATCTTCCTAAACTGATGGCGGTCGCTATCCTTTTGACGGTGTGGTTTCCCACCCGCTCCATGGCGCAGCAGTCGGGCCAACGGACATTTTCATCGCCCGAAGAGGCGAGCCACGCGCTGGTCACGGCAGCGCAGACCAATGACGAAAAGGCGATGCTCGATATCCTTGGACCAGATGGGAAGCAAATCGTCTCGTCGGGAGACGATACCGAGGACGCCAACGCCCGCGCTAATTTTGTGGAGAAATATCAGGAAATGCATCGTCTGGTGAAAGAACCGGATGGAACCACTACCTTGTATATCGGCGCGGAGAACTGGCCCACCCCCATACCGCTCGTGAACCAAGGGAAGTCGTGGTATTTCGACACCGAAGCGGGCAGGGAAGAGATTCTGTACAGGCGAATCGGCCAGAACGAAATATCGACCATTCGCGTTTGCCAGGAACTCGCAGCGGCGCAAAAGGAATACTCCGCACAGCACAACGAATACGCCCAAACAATATTCAGTGACGAAGGTCAGCACAACGGCCTTTATTGGAAAGCTGCGGATGACGCATCCCAAAGCCCCATCGGACCGCTGGTGGCGGGGGCAGATGGCTATGCCAAGAGCCAGGAGGGCGCTCCGACTCCCTATCAGGGTTACTATTTTCACATCTTAACTCGTCAGGGGAAAGACGGCCCAAGCGGCGCAAAGAGTTACGTCGTAAACGGCAAAATGACCGGCGGGTTTGCATTTGTGGCCTATCCAGCGGAATACAAATCGTCCGGCGTGATGACGTTCATCGTCAACGAGGATGGAATCGTGTATGAGAAGGATCTTGGCAAGAAGACCGCTGTTGTCGCCAAAAGCATGAAGGAATACAAACCCAATTCCAGTTGGCAAAAGGCTGAAGAGCAGCAGGAGGAGACCGCTAGCGACCAGAAAACCAAGTGAAGGATTCAGTCGCTGCACTCGCTCCAGCGGACTGACGCCCGCTCTGGACACCGCCAAATATGCTTCTTCAGAATCCGCATCTTGTATTGGGCAGTCGCCAATGCCGAGTAACCCTTTGGATCGCCGCTTGCGCGGTGGTTCTGAGTTAGGCGGGGTGCGCCCATAAAGCGAAAACTCCATTAACCGTGCTGGAAGTAGCGAAGCCGCTTCGCAGAGATGTTCCTATCTATTCAGAATGGATCGGCACGACGGTCGGATATATTGACGCCCAAATCCATTCCAAGGTCACCGGCTATCTCCTGGCCCAAAACTATAAAGAAGGATCCTTGGTCAGCACCGGCGACCTTCTTTTCGAGGTTGATCCGCGACCGTTTCAGGCGGTCGTGGACTGGCGCCCGATCGGGTTCAGTGACCATCACCGACTCTGATCAGGCCTCGCCACAAACGGATTCACCGTACCCGGCGTGCATCCTGTTGCGCCAGAGCTCCCCGTACCACTCATTGCGACCGTTTGCGGCGAGGATGAATCGGAGTCATTGATGGAAAGAGTGCCCGACCGCGCTCCCAAAACCGTGGGAGTGAACTGTATGTTGATCGTGCAGCTCCCACCGGCGGCGAGGCTGCCGCCACAGTTGTTGCTCTGCGTGAAATCGCCGCTGACCGTGATGGAATTTATCGTTAGAGCATTTGTCGAACTGAGGGTTACAGACTGCGCGGAGCTGGAAGACCCGACGACAATGCTGCCAAAGCTTAGCGACGAGGGCGTGACGGTCACTCCGGATGAGACGCTGGTCACGGTAATCGACTGTTTGAAGAGTAATCCGGTACTATCTTTGGCCTGTACCGTCAGTCGATGAGACCCGGCCTTCAACGGAATGTCGGCCTCCAATGACGAAGCGCTCACTGTGTAAACGGCTGCCCCGTCAATAAATATCTGCAGCTGCGTCACCTTGTTGCTATCGGTCGTACTCGCGCTCACGTGCACCGGCGAGGAGACGGAAGCATTGTTCAGGGGGGCGCAAATTGTGACCGACGGATTCACCGTGCCGGGAGTGCATCCGACCCCGGAAGTGCCCGTTCCAGTGGCTGGTCACCTAGGTCTGCGTCGTG
>PLWX01000307.1 GCA_003151155.1 Acidobacteriaceae bacterium | reverse complement strand
AGGAATGGTGGCCAGGGACGGAGTTGAACCGCCGACACGCGGATTTTCAGTCCGCTGCTCTACCAACTGAGCTACCTGGCCACACGCGATTGCCTGATCCATGCCGCATCAGGAGCGCAACGCACTTGGGGATTTACGAGGAAACCACCGGAAGAAATCTCTGCGTGCGAACACCAGAATTATAACAGGCAAAACTCGCAGCTTCCAAACCTGCTTTACTCTGCACGTCAGGGAGAAATAAAAAAGAGCGGCCACTTCGCCGCTCTATGCAAATATCTTGCGCAAGAATCAGTGTTGCCCTGTCGCACTTGATCTTTGCTCAAGGTAATTTGCCAGGTTCGGTTCCTCGCGCTGCCGCAACTCGATGCACTGATCCACCCGCTCCATCTGCTGCCGCCCTACGCGTTCCATGCCCGGCACCTTATGTTCTTCGAGAAATGTTTCTGCTTCGCGCCGCGATTTCGGATCGCAGAATGCGCCGATCGCATAGTACGCTCCCTGCGCTCCAAAAATGCTCTGACCTGCTTTCTTCTGGATATCCGGATAACGCTGCCGGATGAAGTCCCAAGCCATGCGTTGCCCATATGGATTCGCGAGCACGTCCAACATGATCCCGATATCTTGATTGCGTACATCCGGCCCGAGCGACCACTCCATTGTCCTTTTCAGGAGCGCCTGATCGCGGAACTCCGCCAACGCGTGGAAGTATCGATAGAAGTCCTGCGGTGAACTCGCCGTTTTCATTTTCGCGAGAAATGTGTCATACAGCTTCGCATCGCCGTGCGCGGCGGCCACTGGGAAGCTCGCATCCACCAGGGTTGCATCCACCGACGCCGGATTCTGCATATACGCTGCCACCGTCTGTTTCGCTAATGCGATGGCACTTGGATCTTCCGCGATATTACCCAGCATGCCGACCAGCGCTGCTCTTACATTTCGTTGGCTCGGCGTCTCCGATTTTGAAGGCGTGCCCAACTTCTCGAGCGTCGGCTTGAAGACATTCCCCAACCAGGCTTGAAATTGCGGAAGGTCGTGATCTCTAACGAGGTAATCGCGCACATACTTCACTTGCGCTGCAAGTTCCTCAACCGCCCCATAAGTCTCCATCCCTCGAAACTTGCTTATCATCGCCATCAGGTCTTGAATACGGTGCACGCCAGCACTCAGCAACGCGCCCTCGTTGCCGACGAGTGAAACCTGGTCGTCTTCCGAGAGATCCTGCACCTTGAACTTGTCCGACGCAAAAATTGCCGGATCGAAGCTATACCGGTAATATCCTGCCCCGTCCACGTTCGGGAAGATTCCGATGCCGCAGCCATCCAGTTTGAACTGCTGCTCTTTCCCCGAAAGCAACGCGCGCGCATCCTTGCCGCTACCACCGATTTCTTTCATCAAAACCGGGACTTGCCACAGTTCATCGGAACTCTGTTGCATGTCCTTCGGCGACGCGAAGAATCGCCGTTGTGAAATCGTTCCCACCGTATCGCCATTCATGCACTTCGCTTGCAACGCAACGTAGGGCACGCCCGGTTGCGTTACAAACGTAGGCATGATTTTGTCGATCGGCTTCCCCGAGGCAGCCGCCATCGCGCCCCAGAAGTCCTGTGCGGTCGCGTTCGAGTACGCATGCGCCTGCAAATACGAATTCACACCGTTGCGGAATTCTTCCGGACCGAGAAAGCCTTCAAGCATGCGGAGCACCGCCGCCGTCTTCCCATACGCAATGCCATCAAAAAGCGAATTGATTTCCTGCCGCGACTCCGCCTTCTGCCGGATCGGACGTGTGTTCTGCACCGAGTCGGTTTCCAGCGCTCGCTGCGAAGTCAGCACCTGGTCCTGCGAAATCTTCCACTCCGGCTTCCAGGCCGCTACCGGCTTGCTCTCCATCCACGAGGCGAAGCCTTCGTTCAGCCAGATGTCGTCCCACCACTTCATCGTGACCAGGTCGCCAAACCACTGGTGCGCCATCTCGTGCGCGATTACGAACGCGACTTCTTTCTGGTCATTAACGGAGGCCTTGGACTCATCAAGCAATAGATCGCTTTCGCGATAGATGATCGCGCCCGTGTTCTCCATCGCACCCGCTTCGAAGTCGAATGCCGCGATCTGGTCCAGCTTTCCGTATGGATACTTGATCGCGAAATATTGGTCGTAGTAATGCAGGATTGCCTTGGTTGCTTCCAGCGCAAATTTCCCTTGCTGTTCTTTGCCCGGAACTGAACAGACTCGCAGTGCAATCCCGTCTTCTTCCCCAGACACGCACTTCCAATCACCTACCGTCAGCGCAACCAGGTAGGTTGACATCTTCGGCGTCGTCGAAAAATGAATCGTGTGCTTACCCGCCGTTCCTGGCTCATCGCTCACGATTCGGCCGTTGGAGATAGCCGTGTCATCCTTATCGACAGTTGCCGATATGTCGAAGGTTGCTTTGTACGCCGGTTCATCGAACGACGGAAACGCGACTCGAGCGTCGATCGCTTCAAATTGAGTGACAACGTATTTTCGATGATTGGCCTCGCTGTGATACATTCCGCGCAACTTATCGTTCAACTGGCCTACATACGCAATGTGTATGGTGGCCGCTCCCGCCGGAACTTCGGACGTCAACTGGAGCGTTACCGTTTCCTTGTCATCGTTCGGCGTCACCGTTGCTGTCTGTTCCTTGTCGTTCGCCTTGACCTTCGTATCTCTGAAATCGATATCGACGGCATTCAACACGATGTTCTTCGTCGGTGTCATCACTCGCACGTCGATCGTCTCGTCACCGGCAAAGGAATTACTGGCAAAGTCGGGCGTGAAGTGCAGCGCATAATGATCGGGAACTACATTGCTCGGAAGTCGCTGGGCGGAGCAGAGACAGGAAGAAAGCAGCGCGAAACCAAGCAGAATTCTATTCATTGATCCTTCTAGATATGACCCTTTTGGCGGAAGTATCGGATCGAGCNNCATCGTGCCCGAGCAGCGGTTCATGGCGAACCAGTAGGCAATCTCGCGATAGTCGCTTGCCTCGAAGATCGCCAAGTCCGCATCTTTCCCGGGCTCAATACTTCCCTTGCGGTCCTGCATGCGCAACGCGCAGGCCCCGTTGAAGGTCGCCGCCGTGATCGCCTCAGCCGGCAAAAGCTTCATGTGCGTACACGCCACCGAAAGCACAAACGGCATGCTCGTGGTCGGTGCAGTCCCCGGGTTGTAGTCCGTCGCCAGTGCGATCGCCACACCCGCGTCGATCAACTGGCGAGCCGGTGGAAACTGGGCCACTCCGAGAAAATAATTCGCCGCAGGCAGTAGCGTCGCAACCGTCTCCCCCTTCGCAAGCCTTTGGATATCGCGATCGCTCACCCTATCCATGTGATCGTACGAGGCTGGTTGAAATTCATCGAACCGTTGCAGCGCAACTTCCGACAATTGGTTCACATGCGCCCGCGTACCGAGTTTGTGTTCCTGCGCGGTTCGCAGAATCTTCTCGGCTTGTTCTGCTGTGAAAGCTCCCCGCTCGCAAAACACATCCACATACTGCGCGAGCTTCTTGCGTGCTGCCGTCGGGATCATCTCCTCGCAAACCAGGCGCACATATTCGTCTGGATTGCCCTTGTGCTCAGGCGGTACGGTATGCGCTCCCAGTAAAGTCGCAACGACGCTCCCCGGGAATTCTTTCGCCGCGGCTCGAATCGCCTCCAGCGATTTCATCTCCGATGCGAAGTCAAGCCCATACCCGGACTTCGCCTCGATCGTCGTCGTCCCCTGTGCCGCCATCTCATGAAAGGCTCGCAGGACCGCGACGCTCAATTTGCTTCGTGACGCTTCTCGCACTCCCCGAATACTCGCTCGAATCCCACCGCCCGCTTCAGCGATCTCTTCGTAGCTAGCACCCGCGGTACGTCTCTCGAAATCAATCAGCCGCGGTGCCGCAAATACCGGATGGGTGTGCGAATCAACGAACCCCGGCAGAACTACTTTGTCGCGACCATCTATCTCTTTGATTTGTTTTGCGTTCTGCTTCACCCATGCGTGGCGCAGCACCTCTCGTGTCGGACCGACCGCAACAATCTTTCCCGCCTGCACCAGCACGGCTCCGTCGGTAACCAAACCGAGCTCGCCAAGTTCTCTCCCACGACGCGGCCCTGCGCTCCCGCTCGGAGAGCGCAGCGTAAGAACCTGGCGAATGTTTCGGAATAGCACTGCAGAGTTTTTCGGCATAGTGGATCGCCACGCGCGCGCTCTTTTGCGAAACGAAGTGTTAAGTGCCCATCGGCACCTTCACACCTTTCTCTTTCGCGAATTTCTTTGCCTCATCGTATCCAGCATCCACATGTCGCGAAACTCCAATGCCAGGATCGTTGGTCAGCACGCGCTCAATCCGCTTGGCCATGGCGTCGGTACCGTCGGCAACTGTCACCTGTCCCGCGTGTTGCGAATACCCGATTCCCACACCACCGCCGTTGTGAATCGAAACCCACGACGCACCACTCGCGGTGTTGAGCAGAGCATTCAGCAAAGGCCAATCGGCGATGGCATCGCTGCCGTCTTTCATCGACTCCGTTTCGCGGAAAGGCGAAGCCACCGACCCGCAATCGAGATGATCGCGCCCGATCACGATCGGCGCCTTGATCTTCCCCTTCTTGACGAGGTCGTTCATTGCCAGGCCAAACTCCGCGCGCTCACCATAGCCTAACCAGCAAATCCGCGAAGGTAGCCCTTGGAACTTGATCCGCTTCTTCGCCAGGTCGATCCAGCGGCTGAGGATCTTGTTTTGTGGATACATCTGCAGGATCAGCTCGTCCGTCACATGAATGTCCGCCGGATCGCCTGACAGAGCTACCCACCGAAACGGTCCGCGTCCTTCGCAAAACAGCGGACGAATGTACGCCGGCACGAACCCCGGAAAGTCATACGCGTTGGTCACGCCGCGCTGGTGTGCAAATGTCCGGATGTTGTTGCCGTAATCGAACGTCACCGAGCCCATTTTCTGCAGCTTCAGCATGCCTTCCACGTGACGCGCCATTGCATCTAGTGAACGCTCGTTATATTCATGAGGATCGCGCTTCCGCAACTCCAGCGCTGCTTCCAGCGTCATCCCATTCGGCACATAACCATTCAATGGATCGTGCGCTGAAGTCTGGTCCGTAAGAATGTCGGGCACAACCCCGCGATCCGCGAGTTCCGGAATCACATCCGCGCAATTACCGACCAGGCCGACCGAAATGTTCTCTTTCTTGCGGACTGCATTCTTCAGAATTCGCAGCGCTTCGTCGAGCGAGTTGACCATGAAGTCGCAATAACCCGTCTTCAGGCGCTTCTTGATCCGCTCCGGATCCACGTCGATCCCCAGGAAGCAAGCCCCGGTCATCGTCGCCGCCAGTGGCTGGGCGCCACCCATTCCGCCCATACCGCCGCTCACGATCATCTTGCCTTCCAATTCGCCGCCAAAATGTTTTTCCGCCGCGGCCATGAACGTCTCATACGTTCCCTGGATAATCCCCTGCGACCCAATGTAGATCCACGAACCGGCGGTCATCTGGCCATACATCATCAGCCCCGCTCGTTCCAGTTCGTTGAACTTCTCCCAGTTTGACCAATGCCCCACCAGGTTCGAATTGCAGATCAGCACCCGCGGCGCATAGTCATGCGTGCGGAAGATGCCCACTGGTTTTCCCGACTGCACCAGCAGCGTCTCGTCATTCTCCAGCGAGCGCAGCGAGTTCACGATGGCGTGAAAGCAGTCCCAGTTGCGCGCAGCACGCCCCGTGCCGCCGTACACCACGAGGTCGCGTGGCCGCTCGGCAACCTCTTCATCAAGGTTGTTCATGAGCATTCGCATGGCCGCTTCCTGTGCCCAGCCCTTGCAACTGATCTGATTTCCGCGTGGTGCTCTTATAGGAGTGTAGGTAGGCGTTTCTAGATCGATTGGCATAACTGAGGAATGTTAGTGCTTCGCAGAACCTCTGTAAATGGCGCTCTGCTGCTCATGGATCGATCCACCCGCATTCTTTTCCTCCTTCTTCAAACGAGTTTCCGTGTCTCCGCATCGAAAATCGTGGACGAAGGAGGAAGTTGCACATGATAAAAGCGTTGGCGGTATTCGTTGTGCTGTTCAGTGCCGTGCTGCTGCAGGGTCAATCGCAGCAGGTCTCACCCGGCCAGACCTCACCAGGGGCGGAGTCGCGCATCAGTCGCGAAGTCCGTCACGAGATACTGATGCTCCCTTGGTATGGCGTCTTTGACGTCACTGGCTGCCAGGTGAACGGTTATAACGTCACCTTGACCGGCTCCGTCGTTCGCCCCGTCACGAAGTCCGATGCTGAGAATTCCGTGAAGCGTATTGAAGGCGTGCAGTCGGTCAATAATCAGATTGAAGTTCTTCCGCCGTCACCCATGGACGATCGCCTGCGGGTCCAACTTTTCCGCTCGATCTACGGCTTTCCATCTCTCGAAAAATACGACCTCGGCACTATCAAGCCGATGCGGATCATCGTGAAGAACGGTCATGTAACGCTTGAGGACGTGGTCGACACTGAGCCGGATAAGGACACTGCAGGCATTCGGGCCAACAGCGTTTCGGGGATTTTCGAAGTAAAAAACAATTTGCAGGTCGTTCCATCGAGCGATGACGGCAAGAAAAAGAAATGAGACGCTCTCAACGTTACTAGCGGCCTTCGGGCCGCATTTTTTATTCCCGCTCGCCCCACTTCAATTTGTTGCGCAGCACCTGGAAAAACGATTGCTTCATCTGTAGTAATCGCACGGCATGCTTTGCTTTCCGGCACACGACCTGGTCGCCATCTTGTAGCGGCTGTCCAACTTGACCATCCATCGTCAGAAATGCAGCCTCACCGCTGCTGCGCACCACGATCGAAATCGTCGACGTCTCCGGCACCACCACCGGCCGATGCGTCAGCGAGTGCGGGCATACCGGTGTCACCTGGAATGCCGCTACACTCGGCATCATCACTGGCCCGCCCGCAGCCAGCGAGTATGCCGTCGATCCGGTGGGTGTGGCCACGATCACGCCATCCGCGCGATAGCCAAACGCCTGGTGCTGATCGATGGAAAGATCAAATCCCACCAGTCGTGCGATCGCACTCTTGTTTACCACCACGTCATTCAACGCGCTGTACGAGTGCAAAATTTGACCGTCACGAATCAGGTCACAGGCCAGCATGGTGCGCTCGTCGATCGGACACGTGCGCGCCAACACCTTCTCCAGCGTGCTGTACATATCTTGTAGCGGGATTTCGGTGAGAAACCCCAATGAGCCCAGGTTGACCGCGAGTATCGGAATATTGGCGGGCGCCAGCGCACGTGCTGCGGAAAGTAGGGTACCGTCGCCACCCAAAACGATCGCAAACTCCAACCCCATGCTCGCAACTAACGAGCGCTCGATCCCCTCGCTGCCGGGAACATACGACGCGGTCTGCTGATCGAAGATCACTTCGCGATCGTGGGCGGCGAGCCACTCCTTCAGCGGCGGGATCAGTTCGCTGAGTTCCGGCTTCGACGGCTTCGATAAAATCGCGACCTTTTTCTTCATAATTCTGCGTACAACAGAAATTCTCGATTCCCTTCCGCACCCAACACCGGCGAATCAATCACGTCCATCGCTTGCACACCCAATCCCGCCAGATATTCCCGCACTTTGTTCACGGCGAAAGCCTGGGCGGCCGCGTCCCGCACGATCCCGCCTTTTCCCACGCGTTCGCGGCCCACCTCAAACTGCGGTTTAACCAGCAACACCAGTTGCTTGCGCTCCGAGGTTGAAGCTCGCAACACCGCTACCACTGCGGGAAGCACGAGTGTAGCAGAGATAAATGACACATCCATCGCCGCGATATCCGGCAGCATTCGCCCCGGCGACACACCTTCCACTTGCTCACGCGTCAGGTAACGCGCATTCGTTCGTTCCAGCAAATGTACCCTGCCATCGGCCCGCAGCTTCGCGTCGATCTGGCCGAAGCCGGTATCCACTGCGACCACCTCCCCTGCTCCGTGCTGCAGAAAGCAATCGGTGAAGCCGCCGGTCGAGGCACCCACATCCATGCACGTCCTGCTGTTCACGTCGATCTTCCAGTGCTCCAGCGCACGCTCCAATTTCAATCCGCCGCGTCCCACGTACCGCAGCTCGTCGCCCAACATGCGGATCGCAACGTCGTCTTCTACGCTCGCCCCGGCCTTCTCGACCTTCTGTTCGTTCACTAACACCCGTCCCGCAAGGATCATCGCTTGCGCTCGCTCGCGCGAGGCCACCAATGCTCGTTCCACGAGAAGTTTGTCAAGACGAACTTTCACTTCAGCAGCCTAACACTCACATTCAATTCTCAAAAAAGAACCACCAGAGTTCCTCGCACCCACAATGGTGCAACGTGTTCAGATCCCCATGATTGTTGCGCGTTTGTGAATTCAGTCTTCCTTTTCCACAAAGATTTGCACAACCGTGTTGAAAACCCGTTCCATTTCAGAGCACCCGCATCGCTATGGCACCATGGTCTTACCGGCCGCGCAAACTCCCTTGCTTGCACCAATTTCGCATCGCGACTACGCTTGCGTGCGTCTAACTAACAGGATTCATGTTGAAGATCACGCTCCGCAAAAAGGCTAAACAGTTCGGCACCTTGGTTCGCCACTCGGCGATGACTCCCCGCACCGGGGTAGCGCACCAGCCTATCCAGGCAAAGTCGAACGAACTCGGCATCACCTTCATCGGCCATTCCAGCTTTCTTATACAAATCGGCGGCAAGAACATCGTCATCGATCCCAATTACGCGCCTTGGATCTTCGTCCTAAAACGTCTCCGCCGCGCGGGCGTCCGTATCGCCGATCTTCCTCGCATCGACCTCATCCTGGTTTCCCACGCTCATTTCGACCACCTCCACCGCCCGTCGCTGCGGGCTATCGCACGCTCGAACGCCCGTAAGTATGGCAAGCGGCCCACCATCGTCGTGCCACGCAACGTCGGCGACCTGGTCTCTGACCTCGGCATGGAGCGCGTTGTCGAAATGGATTGGTGGCAGTCGGTCAAGTTCGGTTCGGTTGAAATCACTCACACCCCCTCGCGCCATTGGGGCGCTCGCATCATTCGCGACATGCACCGCGGCTACGGTGGATTTGTCCTCAAATCCGGCGCGCATTCCCTTTACCATTCCGGTGACACTGCCTATTTCGACGGCTTCCACGAAATCGGCCGCCGTCTCCATCCCAAGATCGCTCTGCTTCCCATCGGCGCCTATCATCCCGAGTCTTTCCGTAACGTGCACACTAGTCCGGAAGACGCCTTACAAGCCTTCGTTGACTTGAAAGCGCAATGCATGATCCCCATGCACTACGGCACTTTCCGTCTCTCGCACGAACCCATGGAAGAGCCCGTCGATCGCTTGCTCGTCGACGCCGAACAACGCGGGATCCTCCGGCAGGTGCTGGTGTTGGAAGAAGGCAAAACCAAGATTTACGGAAGGGATTAGTTCGTTTGAACGGAAACGTTGCTTGAACTTTGGGCCACGACACTCGTGAAAGGGCACGACTTCAGTCGTGTCACAGGGACACACGAAAATAAATAATGGGCTTCAGCCCCTGTGAACTCTAGTACGCCAGCAAAATCCTCAGATCCCGAATGTTATTCCCCGTCGGCCCGGTCACGATCGCATCCCCCAGCGCATGCAGCACCGGAAACGCATCGAACTCCCGCAGCGCTCGCGGAACGTCCACGCCCAACTCAGCAGCCCGGCTCATGGTGTGGCCATCCACCACGCCGCCCGCAGCCGTGCTGTTACCATCGATGCCATCCGTCCCAGCGCTTAAAACCGTGATCTGCTCGCCAGTTATCTTGCTCGCGCAATACAACGCGAACTGCTGATTGCGGCCACCGATGCCTGCATCCCCCGTCACTTTCACTGTGACTTCGCCGCCGGAAATCAGGCACACCCGCGAAACCCCTTTGCGCAACTCGCGCAACCGCTTCAGCAGATGATCGGCAGCATCCGCGTAATCCCAATCGTCGCAAGAGTTATCCACTTCGACCGCGAAGCCGTTCATCACCGCTTTCGTGACGGCGTTCTTCCGCGCGGTTTCGTTCGACAAAATCGTCCAGTAGCGCGAACGATCGAACGCAGACTCCCCATGCTTCGGCGTCTCTTCCAGTTCACCGCGCTCGAAAATCGCTCGCACGGATGCCGGGAATTGTCTGAGCAATTTGTGTTTGCGCACGATCTCGTAACACTCGTCGACGCTGGTTGTATCCGGCATCGTCGGCCCCGAAGCCAGCGCATCCGAAGCACCATCCGGCACATCCGAAACCAGGATTGACGCCTGCTGTGCCGGAGACGCGACCTTCGCCAAGCGTCCCCCCTTGGTCGCCGAAAGATGTTTCCGCACCGCGTTGATCTCGCGGATCGGCGCCCCTGAATGTACGAGCGCTTTGTAAGTTGCGATGAGATCTTCGAGCGTAATCCGCTCGTCCACTGGCTTCTCGACAATCGCCGACGCCCCGCCGCTCACCAGGTAAATCACCAGGGAACGCGAAGCATGCGTGGCCAGCGATTTCAGAATCGCCTCTGCCGCTTTCACCGAGTCTGCATTCGGAATCGGATGTCCGCCCTTGTAATAGCGAAAGCCGAACACGTGGGAGACCGGATCGGTCGAAGCCGCCACGATGCCGGTTACCCCAGCGCCGAGTTGCGTCATCAGCGACTCGACCATCGTGTGCGCAGCTTTTCCTATCGCGACCACGAAAATCCGGGAGAACGAACCGAGGTCGTACAGGTCTTCGCCAATGCGCAGAATGCCGCGATCCAGCTGTACGTATTTGTTGAAGGCTTTGCGAATGCTCGACTCGGCGAGCGCATGCAGGAAGATCTCGCGCGCTATCCCGCGCAACTCTACCCTGGGGCTTGCCGCCGGCCCGGATGCATCGTGGCCATTCGCCATAGCCATGGATTATAAGGGATTTGGCCCTAAGCCGCCGCTTGCAGCAACGTGTCACGCACCCAGAATTCGATCGCCGAACGCATCGCGCTCAGCTGTCCTTCAAAGAAATGATCCGCGCCATGAATCAACACAAACCGCTTCGGATCAGCCGCCGCCGCCGTCACTTCATAAAGCCGCTCCGCCGGGCCATATTGATCGCGATCGCCGCTGAGGAACAACTTCGGCTTCGCGCAATCGTGTAGGAACTCGTAGGTATACGATCGTCCCTCGGCCGCCACCGGCGTCCCCAGCGACAGCAACGCTTTCACGTCCGGGTCCGGACAAGCCGCCCGCAAACCGATCGCCGCTCCGAACGAAAATCCCGCGAAGAGAATCGGCAGCGAGAATTCCTGCTTCAGCCAATTCAGTGCCGTGAGCACATCGTCCCGTTCGCCCTTCCCATAATCATGTTCGCCTTCGCTCAACTCGGTACCGCGAAAGTTGAAACGAAGCACCGGGAATCCAAATCCATTGAGAGCTTTCATCGTGTTATACACGACCTTGTTGTGCATCGTGCCGCCAAACAGCGGGTGCGGATGGCACACGACCGCAGCGTAACGCGCATCGGCGGTGCCCGCGTTCAACAATGCTTCCAGGCGTCCCGCAGTTCCCTCCAGGAAGAAGGAGCAGATTTGTGCATTGGGCGTGGAATGGACGGTCATTTCCAATCCAGTTTACCTCGACGGAGTCACAGGCTTTGCGGGGTACGACGAACCTTGCGATGAAAAACCTTGGTGTGGATCGGCTCCTGGTTACAACGGCAATATAGCGCCGCCATCACCAACGCCGCATAGAAGACGATAGAGATCCACCAATGACCGAAAGAATTCGCCCACGGCACTCCCACCACGCCGTAAATTGCGCCGGCCACTACGAGTATCAGCAATAAAGGCCAATTCTTTCCCATGCCAGCTTGGATGCACGTTCCTGCCCCGGCGCTTTCTCTTTGGCCCGTTTGCCTTGTATTCTCGATATATGCCCGTGGATGTCGTTGCACTCACTCGCAAGCTCATCGACGTTGAATCGATTACCGGGAATGAAGCCGCGGTAGCAGAGCTCCTGCTTGAGGAACTCACCGCACTCGGCTACAAAGCTGTTCGGATGCCCGTAGAAGAGAATCGTTTCAACCTCTGGGCAACGTCTCCCGGACATGAACGTCCGAAAGTCGTCTTCTCTACCCACATGGACGTCGTACCCCCGTGGATCGCTTTTTCTGAAGACGAAACTCGCATCTTCGGACGCGGTGCTTGCGATGCTAAGGGCATCATCGCCGCACAAGTGGCGGCCGCCGAGCGTCTGCGTGAGGAAGGAATTTATACCGGGCTTCTTTTCGTCGTCGGCGAAGAGCGCGACAGCACCGGCGCCTGGGAGGCCAACCGTCACGCTCCCGGATCGAAATTCCTAATCAATGGCGAGCCCACTGACAACCGCATCGGCATCGCGTCGAATGGCGCACTGCGGGTGAATGTGATTGCCGAAGGAAAAATGGCGCACTCCGCCTATCCCGAACTCGGCGAATCGGCGATTGAAAAACTCCTCAACGCGCTGGAGCGTCTGCGCAAACTACCGCTTCCGGTGAATCCTAAGGTCGGCCCTTGCACCGTCAATATCGGGATGATCGAAGGCGGACGCGCCCCTAACGTCATCCCCGACAAAGCTGACGCCCAGTTGCTCTATCGCTTAGTCGGCCCGTCGGATCAATTGCGCAAAGACATTGAAGCCGCAATCGCCCCCGACGCACATTGCGAATTCGCGCTGGAGATCCCCTTCGTCGAACTTCGCACCGTTCCCGGCATTCCAACCATGACGGCCAAGTTCACCACCGACATTCCGGGCCTCTCCAACTGGGGAGAACCCGTCCTCCTCGGCCCCGGCTCGATCCACGTAGCCCACACCCCCGCCGAGTTCATCAGCAAACAAGAACTGCACGAAGCGGTAGATCTTTATGTCAAAGTTGCAGAATATCTAAACAATGAATAGCGGATTCGCAGCGAAGGATCTTGCGTTTGGTCGGCCGCAAACAAAAAGCCCGCGATCTTCATCGCGGGCCGTTATGAATTACGGGGATGAATCCTATTTGCCGTAATAAGCGGCATTCTTCGCGGCGAACTCTTCTTTCCCTGCTGGCAATTCTTCCGCCAGGTAAATCGAGTTCGTCGGGCAGGTTGCAATGCACGCACCGCAATCCATACATTCTTCCGGGTGGATATAAACCTGCGGCGATGCTTCCCATCCTTCTTCATCTTTCAACGGATGAATCGCGTCACTCGGACAGGAATCGATGCAGAGCATGTCCTTTTCGCAGGTATCGATAATTACGTGTGCCATCTTGTTTCTCTCCTCGCGCCCTTGGTACCGCTGGATTCCCGGCTTTCTGAATGGCGCCTGAACTTGTGGGTGTCTAGCCCCAAAACCACAGTACGGGTTTAAGTCCCAAGGGTCGGTGATTTCCGTCACACCTTCCCAGTGATCCGCAGCACAGACCTTCCGTCCGCGCAAGTTGCTGTTTTCCTATCATTTCCAGTACAAAAGAAGCAGATTCCTGATGAGTTCCGCGGAAATTACACATCCCGTGCGGCCCGCCTTCAGCGTCTCCGCCCCGAACACCGATCGCTGGACGCATTCGCCCCTCTGGATGGTCCTCATCGGCTTCACCCTCCGCGTCCTCTACATCTGGATCGCCCACACCTACAAGTTCCGCACCAATGACGACAATTTCAGCTTCGGCTGGGAGATCGGCCGCATCGCCGAATCCATCGCTACAGGCAAAGGCTTCTCCTCTCCCTTCTACGGAGACACTGGCCCCACCGCGTGGGCCGCGCCGATCTATCCCTACGTCGTCGCCGGGGCTTTCAAACTTTTTGGCATTTATTCCCACGCCGCCGCCTTCGCACTGCTCACCTTCAACAGCCTTTTTTCTGCTTTAACGGCGTGGACTGTCTATCGCATCGCGCAGCGCATGTTCAACGAGACCGTCGCCGTCTGGTCAGGATGGATCTGGACCCTCCTGCCGTATATCGCTTATTGGGCAGTGCGTTGGGTGTGGGAAACCAGCCTCTCCACTTTCCTTCTCACCCTCGTCCTGCTGATGACGCTCAAAATGGAGGGCGATAACCGCTATCTCAGCTGGATTGGCTTCGGCGCTGTGTGGGGATTTGCCGCCCTCTCCAACACCGCGATGGGATCGTTTCTCCCCTTCTCCGGCTTGTGGCTGGTCTATCAACTCCACAAGCAGCGCAAGACATGGTTCCCGCAGGCGCTGGCGAGTGCAGTCGTCTTCATCGCGGTGCTCTCGCCGTGGCTCATTCGCAACGATCGCGTTTTTCATAAGCCGTTTTTGTTGCGCGGAAATTTCGGCGTAGAACTGCATTGCGGAAACAATCCGATAGCCGAAGGCGTCTGGGTCGGCGCCGTCCATCCCACCCAAGGCGTTCTGGAGTTTCAACGCTACAAAGCCATGGGCGAGGCCGCTTACGTAGCGCAAACGCAAAAAAATACCGTCGCCTGGATTAAGGCTAACAAAGCGCGTTTCGCGATGCTCACCTTCCGCCGCTTCGTTTATTTCTGGAACGGTCTGCCCCGACTGTCGAAGATCCCTTACCTCGAACAGACGAAGAACTCGCTCTTCCTTGCCACGTCAGTGCTGGGATGGTGGGGGTTATTCCTGGCGATTCGGCGGCACATTCACGCCATCTGGCTCTTTAGCAGCCTTCTGATTTTCTATCCGGCGGTTTACTATATTACGTTCCCCCATCCGCGTTACCGGCATCCGCTCGATCCGGTCATTTTGATCTTAGGGGTTTTCTTGGTTTCTCAGACACGACCGGACACCGCGGGCAGCACCCTGCCCGACACAAACTCAGCTCCTCCGGAGCCGGTGCCCCCCATCTTCACCACGCTTTCCATCATTATTCCGGTCTATAACGAGCGTCGCACCGTCATGCAGTTGCTCGAAGCGGTCGCCGCGCAACCCATCGGCAACCTTCACAAAGAGATGGTCATCGTCGATGACTTCTCCACCGACGGCACTCGCGAGTTCTTGCAGCAGGCCGACCTGCCCTCGCTCTTCGGCAAAGACGGCATTACCGTGAAAGTCGTCTTACACGAAGTGAATAAGGGAAAGGGCGCCGGCGTCCGCACCGCCCTCGAACATTGCATAGGCGAACTCGTCCTCATGCAGGACGCCGACCTCGAGTACGATCCTGCCGACTTTCCGGCACTCCTCAAACCGATCCTTGAAGGTCACGCCGACGCCGTCTTCGGCAATCGCTTCCACAACGGTTCGCACCGTGTTCCGCGCTTCTATCGCTACGTGCTGAACCGCTGTTTCTCCATCACCTGCAACCTGCTCACCGGTTTGGCGCTCAATGACGTCACCGCCTGCTACAAGGTCCTCACCCGCGATCTTTTCAATCGCATGAATTTGAAGAGCGAACGTTTCAGTTTCGAGACCGAACTCACAGTTAAGTTGGCCAAGCTCAAGGCGCGCATCTACGAAGTCCCGATCGTCTACCACGGCCGCACCTATGCCGAAGGCAAAAAAATTAACTGGACCGACGGCGTAGCCGCCTTCTACCACCTGATCCGCTTCCAGTTAAAAGACTAAGTCCGTGGACGAGTTGCGAAAACTCGAAGAGCAACTGCTACAGCCAGAGTTCCGCCGTAATCGCCAGACAGTCGCGTCATTATTGGCTCCAGAGTTTCGCGAATTCGGCAGCTCTGGCCGCGTCTATAGCCGTCAGGAAGTTCTCGACCTCCTCGCATCGGAATCCAGCCGTCAGGTTGAGTTGACCGAATTTCAGTCAATCCAAGTTGGGCCGGATGTCGCGTTGGTAACTTATCGCACCCACAATCTGAGCGACTCTTCCGTTAGCTTGCGGAGCTCGCTCTGGGTTCGTCGCGAGGATCGTTGGCTCCTACTCTTCCATCAAGGAACGCCCGTTCCCGCATAGCCTCCACCGGCCTTGAACTGTCCACTCGCGGACACGGCTGTTCGTCCCACGACAACTTTCTTCGGAACCGGTCTACTAAGTCTTTCGTATACGAACTTAAGCACGGAACGCTGCGTGCTCCGTCTATTCCCTCCGGAGGGAGAAAAATGAACCAGCTTCGCCGTATCGCTGCCGGCCTGGCAGCTCCTCTGCTCGTCGTGTTCGCCATCGCAATTCCCGCTGCCGCTTCGCAGTTTCGCGATGAGTTTCATAAGACCTATCCCGTCTCCCCCAACGTCAATGTTTCCCTGAGCAACATCAACGGCTCGGTACAAATCACCGCCTGGGATCGCAACGAGGTTCAACTGGATGCCGTTGAAACGGCTAACACCCAGGAAAAGCTCAACGAGGCGGAGATTCGCGTTGACGCCTCCGAGAACCGCATCCACATCCAGACGCATTATCCCGAGCATATCAACAACAATCCCGCCACCGTCGAATACCAACTCCACGTCCCGCGCATGGCGCGTCTCGATAAGATCGACCTCGTGAACGGCAAGCTGGATATTGATGGCGTGAAAGGCGAAGTCCGTGGGGCCTCAGTGAATGGTTCCATCATCGGCCGCGGTCTAACTGGCGATGTTGAGCTCTCCACGGTCAACGGCGGTGTCAGCAGCGAACTCATCGATCTGGGCAATGCGCGCCACGTGAAGCTTTCCAGCGTCAATGGCCACGTTGAACTCGCGATGCCTAAAGACGCCAACGCGCACCTCACGGCTAACACCGTCAGCGGCAGCATCACCAGTGACTTTGCCCTCAATATTCACAAAGGTTGGGTGGGGTCCGATCTGGATACGACGATGGGCTCAGGTACGACTCGTGTCGAGTTGAGCAATGTGAACGGCAGCATCAAGATTCATGGCGGGAACGCGGGAATCTAAGCTGCTGAAAAGGTTCGGCGCNNCGCCCCGGCGATCCTAAACGCCGGGGCGCTCATTTTAGTCCCACCAATTGTTGCAACAAAGTGATTTTTCGTTCGCTTCCCGCCGGAATCTTTCCCGCCCATTCCACCGCCCGCATCTCACTGAAAACGTGGCTCCAGCTCCTCTCCTTGTCCCTAATTCATACAAACGTCATAATGGACGACTACAATCCCGCCGACCGTGAATACGTCCCTTTCCAGATCGACGAACTACTTCAACCGCGAACTTTCCTGGTTGCAATTCAATTCGCGCGTCCTCGAAGAGGCTGAAGACCAACACAATCCTCTGCTGGAGCGCGTCAAGTTTCTCGCCATCACCGCCAGCAATCTCGACGAATTTTTTGAGATCCGCGTATCCAGCTTGTTGCAACGAATTGAAGATGGTTACGCCGACGCCGCGCCCGATGGCCTGACGCCGCTCATGGAGCGGGATCGCCTCTCCGTCGCCCTACAGGATTATGTGGCCGGCCAGTACCGCTGCTGGAATCAAAGCCTGCGTCCGCAACTCGCCGAGCACGGCGTTCGCGTGCTCTCCCTCGATGAACTCGATGGGCCCGCCCGCGAATTCGTGGAGCATTACTGCCTCCAGGAACTCGATCCCCTGCTCACGCCCGTCACCGTCGATCCCGCGCATCCCTTCCCACGCGTAATCAATAAAGCTCTTTGCCAGGCACTGCTGTTGCGCCGTCGCCGTCGCTCCTCCGAATCCTACATGGGCGTCGTAACCGTCCCCCGTGCTCTTCCGCGCCTGATCAAGCTTCCCAGCCAGGAAGGCACCGACGATTACATATCCCTCGCCAATCTAGTGGAACTCCACACCGCGCGTATGTATCGCGGTTACGACATCATCGCGCAAGGATCTTTCCGCATCACGCGCAACAGCAACCTTTACGTGCAGGAAGAAGAGTCGCGCAATCTGCTCGAGTCGGTTCGCACCGAACTCCACAATCGTCGTCGCGGCGACGCCGTTCGCCTCGAGATCGAAGCCGATGCCGGTACCGAAATCACCGAGCGCCTGCGTGAGATCTTCGAACTCGACGAATGGCAGATCTTCAAAGCGCACGGCCCCGTAAATCTTTCGCGCCTCTCGCATCTCTACGGCGAAACCGATCGTCCTGACTTAAAGTTCAAGCCATTCGTCTCGCGCGAATGGGCGCTTCCCAAGGGCACCAACGACGTCTTCGAAGCCATCCGCCAGAAAGACGTCCTGCTCCATCACCCCTTCGACTCGTACGGGCCCGTGGTTTCCTTCATCGAAGCCGCCGCCGAAGACCCCAAAGTTCTATCGATCAAGCAGACCCTTTATCGCACCAACGAAAAGTCTCCGATCATCGACGCCCTCGTCGACGCCGCCGCGAGCAAGGAAGTCACCACCGTCATTGAAGTAAAGGCCCGCTTCGACGAAGCCTCCAACATCCGCTGGGCACGCACCCTTGAAGACGCCGGCGTCCAGGTCTTTCACGGACTCGTAGGCCTCAAGACGCATTGCAAGCTCGCACTTATCGCGCGCAAAGATCCCGACGGCGTCATCCGCCGTTATGCACATCTCGGTACCGGCAACTACAACCCGATCACCGCGCAGTTCTATACCGACATCAGTCTCATGACCGCGAATGAGGAAATCACCACTGCGGTCCATCGTGTCTTCAATTTCCTCACTGCCTACTCGGAACAGTCTAGCTACGATCCGCTTCTCGTCGCGCCTCTCGAAATGGCGGAGCGCATTGCCGGGCTCATTCGTCGCGAAGCCGATTACGCTCGCGATCGCAAGCCCGCGCGCATCATCGCGAAGATGAACTCCCTGCTCGATAAAGATGTCATCTCCGAGCTCTACGAAGCCTCACGCGCCGGCGTACAGATCGACCTGATCGTCCGCGGCATTTGCACCTTGCGGCCTGGCGTTCGCGGGCTCAGCGACAATATCCGTGTCCGCAGCATCGTCGGCCGCTTCCTCGAGCACAGCCGCATCTTTTATTTCGAGAACGGCGGCTCCCCCGAAATCTATCTCGGCAGCGCCGATTGGATGCCGCGCAACCTCTACGAGCGCGTAGAAACCCTCTTCCCGATTCGCGACGCGCTGCTGAAAAATCGCATTCGCAACGAGATTATTGCTCCGTACCTGGTCGACAATGTAAAGGCGCGCGTGCTCCACGCGGATGGCAGCTATGCCTTCAACCATCCCCGCACGAAAACGGCGCAGCCTTTCGCAGCGCAGGATTTTCTCATTGCCGTTGCTGAAGGCAAGAAGAGCATCGATGCCATTCCTTCCGAGGCCGGACACAAACCCGTACGTCGCACGCGTACCCGTGCGCGAGCCAGGTAGCTCCCTATGATCATTTACTTTTTGCGCCACGCCAACGCCGGCGAAAAACGTGCCGACCCAGTCAAAGACGAAAAACGTCCCTTGGATAAAGATGGCGTCGTGCAGTGTCGCTATGTCGGCGCGCTACTCTCTGCTCTCGATGTCCAGGTCGACCAAATCATCACTAGCCCGCTGAAGCGTGCAATGCAGACCGCATCGTTGGTTGGAAACGACATCGACTTCGCCACCAAGCTCCAGGTCAGCGACTCTCTCCGCCCCTCTGCCACTTTCGAGCAATTCCGCCAGTTGATTCATGCCTGCGCGAAATACGAAGCCATCATGGTCGTCGGGCACAATCCCAGCCTGACGGAATTCGTCAGTCAGATCGTGACCAACGGTGGATCAAAAAAATCGATTGAACTAAAGAAAAGCGGCATCGCGCGGGTGGACTACAGCCCCAAGCGTTCCGTGCTCAATTGGATGGTCACGCCCAAACTTGCCCGTGCGCTTTACGGCTCAGCACACAGCAAGTCTCTGCCAAAGACGTTGCGGAAGTAAGCGCGCTCTTTTCGCAGCGCCCAAATCTCCAGTTCTGCGCCAGTGGTCTTTTCGTCCACCACGATCAGCACGCGATCTGCCTCTACACGTACGCGAATGCCTTTCACCGCGCCGCGTCGTCCCTGTTCCAGCGCGCGCGCCATGCGCAACAGCAACACCGCTCGCTCGACCAATGGCTGGTCCTTCGGATCGAGCACGCGCACCGGCCTGCTCTGCAACGTTGGTCGCGAGCCTCCAACGTACCGCGTGATCGCCGCAATCAATCGACGTTGCTGCACGCTGAATCCAAAGAGCTCGGAGTGCACAATCACGTAGTACGCGTGACGATGCCGCCCGGTGCGATTGATGAACGACCCCACCTCCGCCAGCATGGCTGCTGCCGAAAGATATTGCTCGTATTGCGCGGGAAGCCCGTGTACGGCTTTAAGCGCCTGGAACAAGCGCGTGGCGTGGGTTCGAACCCGTTCCGCGTGCCGGTGGTCCACCCCGAAATGCGTACCCACGTCGTAGACCGATTTCTCCCGCTCCGCCACCAACCGCGTACGCAGGTCGGCCCGCTGATCGTGTTCCGCCGCCATCTGCGCCAATACGCCATCGCGTAATCCAAGTGGCAGGTAGCGAAAGCTTGTGAGTTTCAATCGCGACAGCAATTCTGAAAACACCACTGCTCCCGCAACGATGATCTCCGCCCGCCTGGTCCCAACTCCCGGAACGGTGCGCCGCTGTTCCAGCGACATGCGGCTCAGTTCGTGCGTGAGTTCAAGCAGGCCCGCCCGCGGCACCGTGGTCGTCCGCTTGTGTTGGCGCGCTGCCCACATGTCCGAAAGCGCGGCGGGAGTGCCCGACGTCGCCACCGTGAGCTTAACTTTGGCCCGCAACATCTCTCTCTCGACGCGGCCAATCTCTTCCGCGACAAAAGCGCGCAGCTCTTTCAGCTCTTTCTTTTTCGGCGGATCGTGCAACAGGAAACCGCGCGTCAAACGCACCGCGCCCAGTGGCAAGCTCACGATCTTCTCAATGTTCTCTTTCACCGAGATTGTCAGCTCGCAACTGCCGCCACCGAGGTCGACCAGCAGCATCGGAGATGTCTTGATGCGGCTGCCCGCCATCACTCCCAGGTGAATCAGGCGCCCTTCTTCCAGCCCTGAGATTACCTCGCATTGCCATCCCGTCGCCGCCCTCACCCATTGCAGAAACGCATTGCCGTTCCGCGCATCGCGCATCGCGCTTGTCGCGACCACTTGCACCCGGTCTGCCCCATGCTGCTGCACCTCCCGGTGAAAACGGCGCAGTACCTTCACGGTATGTTCCATCGCCCGCGGATCCAGCAACCCTGCGCGGAATACCGATTCTCCCAGGCGGGTAACTTCCCGGTCTTCCAGGATGGTTTCGAGGCGGCGACGGTTGAGAGCTGCAATTTTGAGACGAACGGAGTTAGATCCGATGTCTATCGCGGCGAAGGTCGGCATGGGTCGGTTGGCCTGTGTCTCCGGTAAAAATTCGTCCACATCAAAAACAGTTATCCTACTCCGTTCGAAGCAGCCCTTTATGAAAATCGCGCAGAGTCCGATCTGCAGCTCTGCTTCTGGCACCCGATTGAATTACACCCGCAGCTCTAAGCGGATGCCAAGGAGACTTCATGGCAGATAATCAAAATTCCAAGCAGCCCAATAATCGTGAAGGCTACGATCCGGAATTCGAAATGCCGGATGCCGAACAGGTAGAAAAAGATCGCGCAGAAGCCGAGAAAATCTACGGTGACAAGAACAAGAAAAATCCCGCAGCTTAAGTTTTGAATGCAAGTCACAGGGACGCTCACCGCAGCGTCCCTTTTCTCGTCACGAACAAAATTCCCTGCATTCTGCACATTTCTTCCGGAGTTCCGCCTGCCAGGAATATCTTTGGGATAAATTCCACCTGCTCTGCTTTTCTCGACGTACTCCCCGCGGTGAATAGGCAGTCCCAACCTTGAACCCGTTCCCACTGAATGGAGTTACCCTCATGAAACTCGATCTCCTGAAAACCCTCGTTGAAAGCCCACTATCCCGTCGCGACTTTGCAAAGAAGATGGGAATTACCGCTGGCGGCCTCGTTGGTGCAAGCATGCTCGGCAGCACCCTTCTTGGCGGAGTGACAAAAGCAGCAGCGCAGCAGTCCAGCGCCGCTGCCACCCCATCTGCCACCGTCACGGACGCGGACATCTTGAATTTCGCTTTGAACCTCGAATATTTGGAAGCGGAGTTCTACACCTTCGCCACTTACGGGGTCGGAATTGTTCAAAACGGCGTGATTCCTGCCTCCGCAGAATCCGGACCGACCACTGGCGGCCATAAGGTTCCTAACATCATGAGCTCGCCTGTCGCCTACATCGCCGGCGACATCCGCAAGGACGAGCAATCGCACGTGAAGTTCCTCCGTAGCGCGCTGGGATCGGCCGCCGTGAAGAAGCCGACCATCAACCTCAACGCCCTCGGGATTGGGTTTGGTAGCTGGGAGGAATTCATGATTCTCGCTCGCGCCTTCGAAGACGTAGGCTCCAGCGCTTACACTGGCGCTGCGCCGCTCATTTCCAGCAAGACGTACCTCGAAGCAGCAGCCCGCATTCTCGCCACCGAAGCGCAGCACTCCGGCGCGATCCGCACCCATATCATTGATCGCGGCATCAAGTGCAAGCCGGTGGATTCCGTCGACGTCGTGCCGACTACCAGCACCATCTTCTTCACCGATAACATGGGACTCACCATTCCCCGCACAACCCGCCAAGTGCTGAACATCGTCTATGCAGGAGGGACCACAAAGGGTGGCTTCTATCCTGACGGCATGAACGGCACCATCAAGTAGTCGGACGCGGCGGGAAGCTTCGCACTTTTCGCCCGTTATTTCGATCCAGGAGAACTCTTATGTTTGAAGGACTGTTTCAACCAATGCACCTGCTAGTTATCTTGGGCATCGCGCTATTGGTATTTGGGCCGAAGAAGCTGCCGGAACTCGGCAAAGGCTTAGGGGACGGGATCAAAGGTTTCAAGGAAGCGATTGGCGGCCATAAAGAAGAAGCTCCCAAGCCGGTGCCGTCTCCAGACACCGTGGAACCTCCAGCGAAGACCGCGTAGTTCGCGGAAATTCCCCTCCATGCGCAAAGAAAAACGCCAGAGACAATCTCTGGCGTTCTTGGAGAGGAGAGGAATCTAACTGCTCTTACGTACGTTCACATCCGCACCGTCTGTTGTTATCGCGAGCTTCGGTCCACCGCTGCCAACACTGCCGCTAATCTGACCTTCATTGTCGTTGTTCTGCACTTTCAGGTCACCAAAGTCGGAACTCGCATCGCCGTGCTGTGTCTTCGCATCGATCGTAAAGCCCGACTTCGCCGGCAGCGTAACCGTCACATCGCCATGATGATTCCGGATCTCGTAATTCCCCAGCTTGGCGGCGTGCACTTCCACATCGCCATTCGAATTCTCGATCCGAACATCCCCGCTCACGTCATCCAGGTGAATCGTCTTCGAACGCGTCACCAGCCGTACTGGCCCGGCAATATTCGAAGCTCTCAGGTCGTCAGAGCTCATATCGAAGTCGCCAGCCAGTCCCGCAAATTCCAGGTCTGTGCGATACGACTTGAAGGTAAACGTCTTGCCGATCTTCGTGACCCGCACTTCGTCGAAGTTATCTCCGTTTAGCGTCGCACTGCCCGAGATATCTTCTGCGGTCACCTCCGTCACCCGGCCCTGCACGGTCACGTTCCCTTTGATCCTCGTCGCCCGCACCGTGATCTTCTCGCCATTCACATCTACGTTGCCGGTGATGTCTTCAAAGTTCGCCGTGCCCTGCTGATGTGAAACCGTGAGCAATCCTTCCCGGCCCACAATGTTCACGTCGCCGTGGCGCGTGCTCAATGTGATATCCGCTTTCTTCGGCAAGAAGATGTCCATGTCGTCTTCCACGGCATTCTTCCCGCCCGATTGCGTATTCGCATTCAGCACCACCGCCGTACCGTTAATCTCCAGTATCGGCTTTGAGCTCTGGTTCGTTCCATCAGCGGCACCCTGGTTGCCGGCCCACACTTTTTTGTGGACCATCACCCGGATCTTGCCGTCTTCGGACGCATTGACATTGATGTTGCCGTGATCGCAAACCACCTTCAGATTTCCACCGGCCGGAAACGCCTGCTCGAGTTGGTCCTCGTAGCTGAAGCTGTTTTCACCCATGTGGCTGAACTCGGGACCGTCCATACCCATCTGGTCGCCGATCTCTTTCCAGTTCACGCCCTCAGCCTTCGACAAAGAAAGCCCAGTCACGATCACGAAGAACAGCAGAACGATGGTGCCGAAGGTCACGCCTTGCGCATAATTTCCTTCATTCTTCGCCTGGTAATACTCCACCAGTTTCACCACGCCGATCAGGATGATGATGAGCGGCCACCAGCGGGCGTAAAAATGCCAGCCGGAAATGATCCCGAAGTTCTGCAGCAGGAAGAGCAAGCCCACCACGATCATTACGATCGCGCCTGCGTACGATTTACGACGTCGCGGAGGCGACGGCGGTGCCATTACTGGGCTAGCCATGGTTCACCTCCGAAGCGGGTGGTTGTGGCGGTTCGGTTTGTGCCACCGTCATTGGCTGCTGTGGTGGCTGCATGGTTACGTATTCCTGTGCCGGATCGATATGCCCGCTCATCGAAGCATTTCGCTTCGCGAGGATCACTCCACCAATCACGATCAGGATCAACGGCCAGGTGTGGTCGAAGCCCAACCGCCACGAGCCGAACTCTTCCAGCAAGAACAGAATTCCTAAAGTCACCAGGATCGCCGGAGCCATCAAGGCATGCGACTTGCAGCGATCACAGGCACATCTGCGGTTATACCGATACATGATGTCCTCCTATTTCGCTGCCGCGTCTCTGCGGCGGATAAAAATCCATACTCCGATAACAATCAGGATGATCGGCCAGGTCTTGCTGAACCAATCGAACCGGAACATATCGAATGAGTCGAGCAGGAACAACACACCCAATCCCACCAGGATGATCGCTCCCACCGGTGGCCCCGGCTTGTCTGGCACTTCTTCCACTGGCGCGACCGATACCGCCGTCGGATCTCCAGGGTTCGTCGCGTACACCGGCGCGGGTGCGTTGCTGTAGGCGGCTTTGTCTTTCCCGCCGAGCATGTCGTTCAGCCCGAACGGATCTGGTAAAGGCAGCCCGAAGCGCCGCGCTTCCGCAGTTTTATAGGCATCGATGATCTGGTAGATCGAGAAGCCGGCAATCAGCAGTCCGAAAAGACCGTTGATATGCGCAGTCATCTGAATCAGTGCTGCAAATATAAGTACGAAGATCAGTCCCTTGGCATACTGCTCGTTGTACATCTGGCCGACGCCGGGAATGATCGACAGCAACGCTGCCAATCCGGGGCTCCCCCCTTGACGAATCACGACCGGCGTTCCGACTGGAGGAACCGTGGCATACGGCGGTGGGGGCGTCGGTGGGACGGTGTCGCCCAGCCGGCTTGCGAGACACTCCTCGCAGTAGATAACGCCGCGCACATCGCGCGTGCAGGTGGAACAGAGCGCCTTGCCACAAGTTCGGCAAAACGCCGACGCGGGCAGTTCTGGATGTTTGGCGCAGTTCATGGTGTTTCTCCTCTCCCCGAATTCCCCAGTCATGTACAACAATCAACCGCGTAACGTGATGCGGTAGCGAGCTACTTCTGCCAGCAATTCGCTGTTCTGATCCTGGCGGCTGTAGTTCTGTTCCCGACGGTCAGGGTCTTTGCTCTGATTCTGGTTCGTCTCAGGCTTGGGCTCCTGCTGTTTCTGCTCGGGAGTATTGGCGGCCTTTTTCAACTGACGCACTCGAGATTCAATCTCATAAACGAGACGGATGTTCTCGTAGTAACGGGTTGCGCGGGCCTGCGTTTCGTAATACGTCTTGCGTATCCCTTTCGGCGTGAGATCGACGTGGCGAAGATCGCCCGGCTTCACGCCCGCTACGCTCATCAGCATCGAGACGGAAAAGAACGCCATCCCGAACGACATCGCGAAGCGCGGCGTCATCACCGGCACAAGTTTCGGCAGGAAGCGGCTCTTCAACTGCTCCAGCCAACTCTTACGCGGCACGATCTCAGTGGCTCCGGAACCAACTTGCGCCCCGGTGGTGGCGGCAATCACGTTGTGCACAAGATTCAGGGGAGGCTCAACCTCATCCAGCGTGTGCAGCCAATCAAATCCGGATTTCGACTCCTCGAAGAGCACGCTGCAAGCCGGGCACTGCGCCTTGTGGCGCTCGAACCTGGCCAACCGCTCGCCTTCCAGGAGCCCGTCGAGAGCGTCAGTCAGCAGCACATCGAAGTCCGTGCACTGCATCTCGAAATTTTGGTTGCCGTTCATGGCAGCTCTCTATTCTTTCCGGCCGGCTGGCAATTTACTCGCCAACCTGCCTATTACTACGTTGCAATAGTCTTGCAAGTTCCGTTCGCCCGCGATTTATTCGCGATTTCACCGTACCTTCTGGAATCTTTAAAATTGCTGAAATTTCCTTGTAGTCCATGTCCTGCAGGTCCCGCAGGATAACCGCTTCCCGCAGCTCCGGTGAGAGTTTTTGCAACGCCCGGTGCACTAACTCTCTGGTTTCGCGAGATTGCAACCGTTCGTCCGGACTCTGCCCCTTATCCGCGATCTGCGAACCCAGCGCCAGACCGTCTTCTTCGTCGCCTACCGGCGCGTCCAATGAGTCGGTCATCCGGTCGTACTTACCTTTACGGAAGTGATCTACCAGCAGGTTCCGGGTAACGGTCGTTACCCAGGTAACAAATGAAGCCTTACCCGGATCGAAGCTGGGAAGGGTGCGGTAAACCTTGATGAAAACCTCTTGGGTGAGGTCCTGCGCGTCGTCCGGAGATCCCGCGAAACGGTAGCAAATATTATAGATACGCCGATTGAACTGGCGGACGATGTCTTCCCATGCAGCCGTCTCTCCGGCCACACAGCGACGAACCAGTATGGCGACCGCCTGATTCTCGTCCAACCGCCGCTCCCTAGAGTTCCCGCCAACGTCTACTGCAAGGGCGATGCTGGCTGCCCCAGATCCCATGGGATCAAATACGTTCCCATGGGACGAAAAGTTCAATCCTTTTCGACACTTGCGGGCATTGTAGCAAGTTGCGCAGCGCTGCGGAAAAACAACTCGCCCGCCCGCGCTCAATGCTAGGATAGCTGTCCGGATTTGGCATGAACGACTTACCTATCCTGTCGCATAAGACACCCGAAGATCTTTTCCTCGTCGGCTTCCGCGTTGACCCCGCTGCGGACGGCCCGCAGTTCTACACGCTCTTCGCCCTCGGCGGCGAAAACGAACGCCCCATCACCACCGTAGGCGATCGCATCGTCTTTTTCACAAAACCTGGATTCGCTAAGAAAGCGCTCGCCATCGGCGATCCCACCATGCAAGCTCTCGGCGATCCGCCCGAAGAACTCGAAATGCTCTGCGACGTCGCCCAGGCACTCTACCTCGTGAACTCCGAGGGAGCCGACCCCGATCACATCGTTCGCGATTGCCTGGAAATGCTCGATGACCTGGTCCGCGCCACCCGCCTGAGCATGCCTCCTCCCTATCAGGAAGCTCTAAGCGACCTCATGGAACATCTCGTCAAGACCCCGATGTTCGGCGAACACCTCCGCGACCACAACACCCGTGAACGCGTTGAAGACGCCTTCCTCTGGTGCGTGGGCGCCGTGACCATGAAAAGCAAAATGGTGACGGGGTAAGGTTCCTTCTATCGCGTTGCGCTCTTCGTCCCCGATACTCCAGCGCCGAAGGCACGGAAAGTTATAGTCCACCACGTGAGTGGTGGGAAATGGGCAGATTGCGTCTGAGCCCCCTTCAGCGGACGGCATCGGCCCGGTCAGCGAAACTGGAAGAAACCTCTCTTGCAAAACCGCATTGCTTGACGCTCACTGATGACAGTGCCGAAGGCACGGAACGCAATAGCCCACCTCGTAAGAGGTGGGAAGCCTGCTGCAATCACGTCAGAGTCCCCTTCAGGGGACGGCATCCGCCTCGAGGTCGCGACGCAGCCCGTATCTCTGCAACAACGCGTTGAACTCCTGATCGAACGTGTGCCTCCGATGATGCTCACGCTGTCCTGCGATATATCTCGTCATCGTTTCCAACTGCGACGCACTCACCGTGAACACGCCATATCCTTCTTGCCACGCAAACCCGTCGCCGAGAAACCGCGACGAATTGGCTTTGATCTTTTGGATTGCAATCGTTGCCGGCATTTTGGCGGGAATTGAAATTAACAAATGAACGTGATCTGCCGTACCGCCAATTTTCAAGAGGCGAAACCCAAGATTCTTCGCAATCCCTCCGATGTATGCGAAAAGATCGCCTTCCCGCTCTTCCGGAATCAGCGCCTCGCGTTCGCGTGTGGAAAACACGACATGCAAGAAGATGGCGGCATACGCATGCGACATTGCGATATCGTATTGCGGCATCAGACTAGAACGATGTGACATCGCGCGCGACGACCGTGGGATGCCGTCCCCTAAAGGGGACTCTCTCCCTGATCACGTCCTTTCCCACCTCTTACGAGGTGGGCTATTACGTTCCGTGCCTGCAGGCACTGGATAATCTCGACCTTAACGGCAGACGCCACGCGATGCTTACCCACTCTTCTCTTCCAACTCCGCCCACCGCGCAATCAATCCATCCACATCTTTCTGTGCCGCGTCCAACTCTGCCTGCGCCTCGATCAACCTCGTGGCATCCGTCGCAATCGCGGGATCCTCGAGCGCCTTTCGCGCGTGATCCAGTCGCGCCTCCGCATCAGCAATCCGCTGCTCGATCGACTCGTACTCCCGCGCTTCCATATACGACAACTTCTTCTTCTGCTTCGCCGCTTCGCGCTTGCTCTCCTTCGCGCTCGGCTTCTGCGCGGCTTTCTGCTCGCGCTGCCACTCATCCCACTGACGATAATCCGCGAATCGCTCCACCTCGCCGAGACCATCAAACCCCAGCACCACCGTGGAAACGCGATCGAGCAGGTAACGATCGTGCGTCACCAGCACCAGAGCCCCACGAAACTCGAGCAGGCTCTCTTCCAGGATCTCCAGCGTAGGAATATCCAGATCGTTGGTCGGCTCGTCCAGCAGCAACACATCCGCTGGCTGCAGCATGAGCTTCGCAATCAGCACCCGCGCCCGCTCGCCACCCGATAAACTTCCCACCGGCTGATTCAATTGTTCCCCGGTGAATAAAAAACGCGAAGCCCACGAAGCCACGTGAATCACCCGGTCTTGATAAGTGACCGAATCCCCCTCCGGCGCGAGCGCCCGGCGCAGCGTCATGCCCTCATCCAATTGCCGGTTCTGATCGAAGTACACGATCCGTAGCGCATTTGCCCGCTTGATCTCCCCGCTCACCGGCTGCAATTCATCATTCAACAGCCGCAGGATCGTCGTCTTCCCGCTGCCGTTCGGTCCCACCAATCCCACGCGCGTTCCCGCCGTGATCAAAAAATCCAAATCGCTCACCAGCGTGCGATCGCCATAGCGAAACGCTACCTGTTCGAGCTCAATCAGACGTTTCGTCTGTCTCCCCGTCGCCGCAAAATCGATGTCCGCCGTCGACGTTCGCGTCCGCGTATTCAGATCCGCAAGTTCGCCAATCATCTCGTGCGCCTTGCTGATTCGCGCCTTCGACTTCCGCGTCCTCGCCTTCGCTCCCCGTCGCAGCCACTCGATCTCCGACTTCACCCGGTTTTCCAGCGCCTCCTGCCGTTTGCTCTGCGATTCCAGGAACGCTTCTTTCTTCACCAGGAATTCGCTGTAATTCCCCTCCACCATCAGCAGTCCGTCTTCATACACGCGGCTCAATTCTGCGGTTCGGCTCGCCACGTTCTCCAGAAAATACCGATCGTGGCTTACCACCACGCAAGCGAATGGCGCATACTTCAAAAACTCTTCCAACCACTCGATGCCCGCAAGATCCAAATGATTCGTCGGTTCATCGAGGAACAACAAATCCGGCTGCTGTACCAGTCCTTCCGCGATAGCCAACCGCTTCCGCCATCCTCCTGATAGCGACGCTGCCTCGGTGTCAAGCTCTTCGAAGCCCACCCGCCCCAGCGTCTCCGCCATACTTCCTGCATGGTCTCCCTCAGGGACCTTTGCGCGTCGCAGCGAATCCAGGATCACCTCTCGCACCGATCTCCCCGGCGCAAACTCCGAGTCCTGTGGAACGTAACTCACCAGCACTCGCTTGCGCCGTGTGACGTTCCCTTCATCGGCTTCCATCTCCCCTGCCAGCACCTTCAGCAGGGTGGATTTCCCCGACCCGTTCGGCCCGATCAGTCCAATGCGATCGCCTTCCGAAATCGTCAGAGAGACGTTCTGGAAGAGCGTGGTAGAGCCAAAGATCTTTGCGATTTGCTGTGCGTTAACCAGGATGCTCAAAAGGAATTGCCGACTTTCTCCAGAAGCTCACAAATCTAGGACGTGTACTTAAGATTATCGCCGCTCGATAGCGCGATGCCAAATGGCTGCGGTACTCTGTTGTGACTATGGCACGCTCGATTGTCCTCCACTCACTGCAATCTCTTCTGTGTTTCGTTGCGCTTTGCGCATTCACCCTCTCCGCGTTCGCCGCTGACCCACCCAAGGCGGGTACGGACACCGTCACCTTCGTCAACGGTGAACAGATCACCGGAAAATTGCTCAAGGTCGCCGATGGCAAGATCTTCTTCCATAGCGAGATGGTCGGGGATGTCTCTTTCGAATGGGCCAAGGTCAAAGAGCTCAAGACCACCACTCCTTTCGCCGTGATCGCCAAGGGCGACAAACTCGCCAAGCAGAACGACAAAAAGGTTCCCGAGGGAACTCTTGAGGTCACGGACAATAAAATCGCCGTTAACGGCGCTTCGGCAGGACCGGTTCCCACGGACCAAATCAGCTTCGTCGTCGATCAGCCCGGCTACGACCAAGCCATCTCCCATCATCCTGGCTGGTCGGAAGGCTGGGTTGGCGCCGTTACTGCTGGCCTCTCTCTCGTCGAGGCGACCCAGCACAACACCAACTTCACCAGTGGAATCGCCGTCGTCCGCAAGAGCCCGTCGGTCGATTGGATGACCACCCGCTCGCGCACTTCACTCGATTTCAGCAATAGCTACGGCAAACTCACCCAGCCTGGCCAGCCCGACGCCAAGACCAGCATCTACCACGCCGACGGCGAGCAGGACGAATATCTCAGCGATCGCCTCTACGCCTTAGGTCACGTTTCATTCGACCACAACTTCGCCCAGGGCCTCGACCTGCAATCCCTCTTCGGCGGCGGACTTGGTTTCACCGTGAAGAAGGACAAGATTCAGGAACTCGACATCAAAGCCGACCTGCACTACGAGAAACAGCAGTTCGCCGACTCCACGCTGAACCTCAACCTCGTCGGCTCCGAGTTCGCGGAAAGCTATATGCGAAAGCTCTCCCACAGCATGGTCGTCACCCAGGGCCTGCTCTACGACGCTTCGTGGAACAACACCCACGCTTATTCCGCGCAGGGCTTCATCGGGCTGGCAGCGCCGTTCTCCAAGAAGTTCAGCGTCGCCATTAACCTGATGGACGGCTTCCTCAACAACCCGCCGCCGGGCTTCAAGAAGAATTCGCTGCAGTTCACCACGGCGCTGACCTACACGATCAAATAGCCCGAAGCAGGCCCCTTAGCAGTGGCTCTTTGCAATTCTTGACATGATGGGACGCCCCCATGGCCCACCGTTCAGCAACTTTGTTCGTCTAACCGGGTTGTAAGCATCAGGGAGTGGCGCGACCACTCGACGATAACGATTGCAACTCTTTCTTTTACGGAGAATTCGATGCGTAGGATTTCCCTGCTAGTCCTTCTGTCCGGTGTGTTGGCTTTGGCTTCGGCCGCGAACGCCCAGCAACTCGACGCCGCTTTCGGTTTCAATACCCTGAAAGCCCCGTCCAATCAGGCCATCACTTCGAGCACCTTCTTCCCGCAGTCCATTGGCGGCGGCTTCTTCCCGTCAGTCAGCGCTGACTATCTTTGGAAGAACCACGTCGGTGTACAAGGCGAAGTGAGCTGGCGCGGCAAGCAGAACATCTATGGCGGATACGAACCTTTCCGCCCGATTCTTTACGACTTCAACGCGATGTACGCGCCCTATCTCGGTAAAAAGGCCGAATTGGAATTCCTCGCTGGCGGTGGCGCTCAGAGCACGCGCTTCTACTCCGGCAACTACACCTGCTCCTATTTCGCCGGTTGCAGCGACTACACCAGCAGCAACCACCTCATGGGACATCTCGGTGCGGGCGTCCGCCTGTACGTGTGGAATCGTGTCTTCGTGCGTCCTGAAGCGCACTTCTACTTCACTCACAACAACTTTGAGTTCAACAGCTCGCACTCGGAACGCTACGGCGTCTCCATCGGATACTCGTTCGGCACATCCGACTAATCGGCTCGATCACGCAACGCAAAAAAGCCAAGTCCCTAAGCTGCGGACTTGGTTTTTTCTTGCACGTCGGAATTTCTGATCATGGTGAAGCGATGTTCGCAGTCGTTACATCGCATATAGCGACGGAACAACAATCGCGTCAGCAGCCATTCCAGGATCCCACGATGCCGTGACCGGTGCAGGCTCACGCTTTTACAATTCGGGCATTCCATAGCAGATACGCACAAACTAGCACGGTTTCTTCGCCCTTCAGCAACCCAGTCGTGCCTGCCACATGGAACTTCCGTGGCCTTCTCCCAACCTCGCCTCGCCTCATTCGCTATAATCAATCCTATAATTGTCGTGGGGTTTCCCTGAGTTCGCCCTTCCACAGACGCCCAGCGTAAATCGCCCTAAGCGTCAGAAATCTGCAACCTGAGAAAATCTGTAGCATCAACCGTGACTGGAGGATCGTACATGGCTCACGAAGTACCACCGTTGCCGTATGACTACTCGGCCCTCGAGCCGACCATCGATACGCAGACGATGCACCTGCACCACGACAAGCATCATCTCGCCTATGTGACCAACCTCAACGCCGCACTGGAGAAGGCTCCCGAGTTGCAGGGCAAAAGCGCCGAAGACCTGCTGCGCAACCTCAACTCCGTGCCCGAGGCGATTCGCACGGCGGTGCGTAACAACGGCGGCGGACACGTTAATCACACCATGTTCTGGAAGATCATGGGCCCGAATGCCGGCGGTGAACCGACCGGCGAAATTGCCGACGCTATCAAATCCACCTTCGGCGACTTCAATACCTTCAAGGAAAAGTTCAACGACGCCGGCGTCAAACAGTTCGGCAGTGGCTGGGCCTGGCTCGTGAAAGGATCAGATGGCAAGCTCGCCATCACCAGCACGCCCAACCAGGACAGTCCCCTCTCACAAGGTCAGTTCCCTGTTTTAGGAAACGATGTCTGGGAGCACGCCTACTACCTCAAATACCAGAACCGCCGCCCTGAGTACCTGAAGGAATGGTGGAACGTGGTCAACTGGACGGAAGTCAATCTCCGCCTCAAAGAAGGCAAATAACTTCCTGTTTTCCGCTGCAAAAAGGCACGGCTTCGGTCGTGCTTTTTCCTTTATTGAAGGCGAAGAAGCCATCACAACCGGGATTTTCAGCCGCTCTCCTGCATTTGCGCTAACATATTGCCTGTATGGAAGAGCGCGATTTTTACGACGAGCGGCAGGAAAAGAAGATTCACTCCCTGAATTGTCCCCATTGCCATCAAGCGGCCGAGTACGAAGTGCAGTGGCTGGTGCGAACCAAGAAGAAATCTCTTCCCGGCCGCGCCGATGAACGCGATCGCGCCCGCTTCGCCAAGGCCCGCTCCTACATGGTCCGCAAAGACGACCTGCTCGCCTGCAAAAACATGCGCTGCCGCAAACGCTTCGAAGTCTCCGGGGTGCAATCCGTAGCCTTCATCGACTGATGTCTCTGCGTGCTTGAAGAATCCTGTCGCGTCCTTTGACTGGCCACTCGCTGTTCGCGCCAGTCGCGGAAATTCCCGAACCCTTCTAAGCTTCCAGTGCCGCAGGCATGGAACGTAATAGCCCACCACGTGAGTGGTGGGAAATCAGTGCGGACAGCCGAGTCCGCTTCAGCGGACGGCACCCTTCTCAAGCCGACCGCGCTGCATGGATGCAAAAGCTTTATCGGACGCCATCCGTAAGCGCATTCTTCTCTATTTTCTTCTCTTTCGTTGGAACCACTGGCGCTTTCGCCGCTTTCTTCTGCTGCTCTGTCCAATGTTTCTGCAATTCCCGCATGTTCTTGTTCTTCATTCCCCAAGTCTACGGGTTTTGCCCATTCCCAAAAACAATTTATACTGGCAAGTTTCCTCCGCAAGGTCCGCTGCTCCCCTTGCGCTCGACGGATAATATTTCCTTCCGTTCCAACGTTCCTAACGAGGTGTCGGTTGAAAATCCTGGTCTGCATGAAGCAGGTGCCGCAGAAAGATGCGCCCCTGAAGCTCAACGAAACCGGTACATGGATTCGCGAGGATGTCTCGTACGAAGTCAACGAGCCCGACGCCTACGCGCTCGAAGAAGCCCTGCGCCAGAAGGAAAAGAACGGTGGCGGCGAGGTCGTCGTCATCACCTCCGGCCCCGCTCGCGCCCAGCAGGTCCTGCGCGAAGCCCTCGCCAAGGGTGCCGACCGTGCCATTCACCTCGAAGATCCCGCCTTCGTCGGCCTCGACGCCTTTAACACCGCTAAGGCCTTCGCCGCCGCGATCAAAGACGAGACCTTCGACCTGATCTTCACCGGCCTTCAGTCCGACGACTACGGCTTCGCCCAGACCGGCGTCATCCTGGCCGAACTGCTCGGCATGCCTCATGCCACGATCATCATGCACATCGAGAAGAAAGACGCCGGCATCCGCGTAAAGCGTGAGCTCGAAGCCGGGTACTTCCAATACGTCGACATGCCGCTGCCAGCAGTTCTCACCATCCAGTCGGGCATTAACAAGTTGCGCTACGCCACGTTGATCGGCATCAAGCAGGCCAAGAACAAGCCGCTGAGGAAAGTTACCTTCGCGGAAGTCAAAGATTCTCTCGGCGAAAATCTGCAGAAAATTGAGAAGCTCTACATTCCAGAGAAGACCAAAAAAACGGAGAAGATCGAGGGCTCGCCTGCGGAAGTCGCCAAAAAGATTGTTGAGAAGCTGAAGAACGAAGCTCGGGTGCTGTAAGGTCTCGAAAATAGGGGACACGGCATCTAACTCCTCGGAGGTGCAAGATGCCGCACATTGGTATAAGTCTCGCGGAAGAGCAACACTTTCAGGAGAATCGTCGTTTAGGTTCTCTGCTTCTCACCATCGGTTGGATTTTGATCGGTATTAACGGCCTCGCCGTCATGCTGATGTTCCAGAGCATTCGCGAAGGCTCAAAGTTCTGGCTCGTCAGTGGCGGAGTGGTCGGCATCATCGGCTTGGCATTCATCGCGATCGGCACGTTCAAGCGACGTCAGGTCTAGTTTAAAAAACGACGCCGGATCGCGAACGCAAGAGGTAGGAGGCCGCTATGGCAGATCCCTATCGGCAGGAAACCGGCAACAGCCTGATGGTCATCGGCTGGCTGATGTTTCTGTTCGCGTTGGCGGTGGTATTCTTTCGCCCCGCCGCGAATGGCATCGGTCGCACCGTGATCGATCTCATCGCGATCGCATTAGTCGCCGGTGGTCTCGGCTGCAATGGCATCGGCTATTACATTCGTGGAAAGGCGCATTGATGCAGGAAACGCAATCGGTGGAAGAGACCAGGATTGTCGCAGTTCCCAACCTCGTGCGCTCCCGGTTTCTCCTCGTGCTCGGCTGGGCGCTGCTCATCCTCTCCGTCGCCCTGCTCACCGTCCACGTCATCTGGATGTGGAAACGCATGGGCACCGGCGCGCCGCTCGTCGGCATCGGTCTCGTAATCGATGCACTCGTTGGTCTTGGAATGATTATTGCCGGCGTCCGTGTACGCCGTAAAAAGTAACGATTTCAGAAAGCGACTCGAACTCATATGGCTGACACAATTCTCGTGGTGGTGGAACAGCGGCAAGGCAAGCTCAACCCAGTCTCTTATGAAACGCTAGTCGGTGCCCAAGTGCTGGCTGCCGAAACCGGATGGACGCTCGAAGCCGCCGTCGTCGGCACCGGCATCTCCTCCATCGCGCAAGATGTCGCGACTAAGAAAGTTTCCAAGGTCTACGCCATCGAGTCCGACAAACTCACGCCCTACACGCCTGACGGTTTCGCCGCCGCTCTCAAAAGTTTCCTCCAGCAGAACAAGCCCCGCTTGGTGTTGATGCCGCACACCTACCAGGTCCGCGACTTCGCGCCCAAGCTCGCCACTGCTCTCGGCACCACGCTCATCAGCGACGCCATCGGCTATCGCAAGGACGGCGACCGCGTCCTCTTCACCCGCCAGATGTTCCAGGGCAAGTTTGCTGCTGACGTCGCCTTTACCGGTCCCGGCCCTCACTTCGCTACCTTCCAGGCCGGTGCCTTCCGCGCCGACAAGTTGGAATCCGGCGCTGCTGCTCCTGTCGAAAACGTAGCCGCTGAAGTCGCTGACATCCGCAACAAGCCCGAAGAAATTTTCAAGGAAGCCAAGCAGGCTGTCGATCTCACCCAGGCCGAGATCATCGTGTCGGTCGGCCGCGGCATCAAGGAACAAAAGAATATCGATCTTGCAAAACAGCTTGCCGACGCTCTCGGCGGCGAGCTCGCAGCTTCGCGTCCTATCTGCGACGCCGGCTGGCTGCCTATGGATCGTCAAATCGGGTCTTCTGGTCAGACGGTTGCGCCAAAGCTATACCTTGCGCTCGGAATCAGCGGAGCGATTCAGCATCTCGTCGGCATGAAAGGATCGCGTTCCATCATTGCGATTAACAAAGACAGCGAAGCGCCGATCTTCGAGATCGCGGATGTTGCTGTCGTTGGCAATCTCTTCGACATCGTTCCGCCGCTCATCGAAGAAGTGAAGAAAGCCAAAGCCGGAGCTTGAGCCACTCTGAATCCGCAATTACGGAGGCGCGCCGCGTGCGCGCCTTTGCTTTTGCAGAATTTGCAACGATGGGTAATTTCTTCCCGCACATTACCGTCTTCCCTGCCCCTAAGCTACTCATTCGGTGTGGCAGCCCCGCGGCACGGAACGTGCTTCTCATACCTGCAGATTATGCAATGCGTAAAACTCTCGTCCCGGAGCAGACGCATGACCCGATTTGTTACCTATGACCCTGAAGTAGCCGCTCGTCTTTCTCAAGCGGTTGGCATGCATCGCGTGGAACTACGCGCTGGTACAGATTCTCCGAGAAAAGTAAGTCCAGCCCTGCTGGATGCCATTGCTTCTCGCGAACGCAGCGCTGTCTTAATGCCCGCGAGCGATGAACAAGTCCTGCTGGTTCACGTCAATGACAATTCACGTGAAAACCCAATGCAGGACCTTCGCAAGCGGAAACGCACTGCGAAACAAAATGAAAACAATGTCACCGAGATCGGTTCTCGCCCTTCAGGATTTTTAGGCCTGCACGATGAATCGGTCTTTTCCGACGAACAGGAAGATCCTCCACGCAGCCTCTGGAAACAGGACGAATAAACTTCTAG
>PLWX01000296.1:3128-5046 GCA_003151155.1 Acidobacteriaceae bacterium | reverse complement strand
AAGATCTGATCAAGAAGCAGGTTTCGACCATCGCGACCGATATTAGTCCCTATCTGCCGGTGGGTACCAAGGCGATGGGCGGTGGTGGGGGCGGCGGTGATCGCGACAAGCTGCAAGCCTCCCGAGGTGCTGTCCCGAAATTAAAGACCGAGCTTCCGCTCACTCCTCCGTTGGTTGTGGTCCGCAATCCCGCGCCCAAATTGGTGGCTGACCCCTCCGTGGTGGCTCCGCCGAACATTCCGGTATTGAAAACTGGCGATCTCGGCGACCCGATGTCGAAGATCATGGGCACGGCCTCCAACGGCACCGGAATTGGTGGCGGCATCGGCAGCGGTTCGGGTGGCGGCGTTGGTTCAGGACGTGGACCCGGCGTCGGTCCGGGCTACGGTGGCGGATATGGTGGCGGCATCTATCGCGTGGGCAATGGCGTGAGTGCTCCGGTCGCGATCTTCGATCCCGAACCGGATTATTCCGAAGAAGCGCGCAAGGCAAAGTACCAGGGAGTGGTCGTGTTATCGGTTGTTGTGGGCCCTGACGGCAGAGCTCACGATCCGAAGGTACAGCGCTCGCTTGGGATGGGGTTGGATGAGAAGGCCATCGAGAAAATCAAGGAATGGAAGTTTGAGCCTGCAAAACGAGACGGTCAGGCCGTCGCGGTGATGGTCAGCATCGAGGTTTCTTTCCATCTCTACTGATAAGCAATGAGTTTCAAAGGCGCGGAGAAATCCGCGCCTTTTGCATTTTCGGTGACAGTTTTCTCAGTGCCCCATCCCGCCGCCCTTGCCGCCGCCGCGATGCGGTTTTCGCATCAGCAGAATCAGCGGCAGGCACACCATAAACAGAGCAGCCAATATCTGGAAGGTTCGGATGAATGACAGCATCGCTGCCTGTTGCTGCACCATGCCCCACATCGAGCGGTAAGCTCGCAACTGAGCGGTATGCGCGTCGGCCCCTTTCGCCATAAACATTGCCTTGGCCCCAGCCAGCATCTGCTGGCTGCGCGGGCTGTTCCAGTTCAAGTTATGGACGAGGTTATTGGTGTGAAGCTGTTGAGTACGCGCAACGATGGTTGTGACCGACGCGATTCCAACACTACCCCCGATATTACGCATCAGGTTGAAGATACTGGTCGCGTTCCCGATATTCTGCGGCGCAATCGGATCATTCGTAATCGTCGTGAGCGGAACGAATAACAGCCCCATGGCTGCGCCTTGCAATAACTGCGGCCAAAAGATGTCCCAATAGCCCGCCTGCGTGTTCAGCAGCGAAAGCATATAGAGGCTCCACGACGCGATCACCAATCCGCTGGCCAGCAGCTTGCGCGGCTCGATGATGCCCATAAGAATCCCGACCATCGGCATGAAGAGGAACGAGCCAAGCCCTCGAGGCAGTACCGCCAATCCCGCCTGCAGCGACGGATACCCCATTAAAGTCTGCAACCAGATCGGAATCAGAACGGTGCTCCCGTAGAGAACGAAGCCCAGGATCGTCATCAGGAAGACACCGGTGGCATAGGTGCGCACTTTGAAGACGCGAAGATCCACAATCGGATGGTGCGCCATCAGTTCGCGAATGGTGAACGCGGCGAGGCCACCAATCGCCAGGATCGCCAAAATCGTGATGAAGTGCGAACCGAACCAATCGTCCTCCTGCCCCTTGTCGAGCATCACCTGCAGCGATCCCATGCCAATGACCAGCAGACCGATTCCCCAGTAGTCCACCACGTCCGAGGTGCGCTTGATATACGGCGGATCGAACACGAACAGCTGCGCCATCACCCCCGCCGCCAAGCCCACCGGAAGATTAATGTAGAAGATCCAACGCCAGCTGTAACTATCTGTAATCCAACCACCTAACACCGGACCGAGCATTGGTGCTACGACAATGCCCAACGCCCATACAGCCATCGCCTTTCCGC
>PLWX01000296.1:0-3100 GCA_003151155.1 Acidobacteriaceae bacterium | reverse complement strand
CGGTCATGGGAAGGATGATGGCGTTCGAAACGAGGTACGACGTGAGGACCCAGGTGGTTTCGTCAACGCTTGCCGAAAGATTTCCGGCAATGTGCGGCAGCGAGACGTTGACCACGGTGGTGTCGAGCACCTCCATGAAAACGCCAAGCATCACCGCGGCCGCAACGAACCACGGGTTTATTTCTGGTACTACGGGAATCTCAGCTCTTACGGAAGCTGCAGCCGCCATGTACTCCTACTTCGTATCGGTAAGCACCGTGGGAACAACCGACAGTCCCGGACGAAGCATGTGCTCAGGGTCCTGGCCCTTCTCGAAAACGATCTTCACCGGGAGACGCTGCACAACTTTTACATAGTTTCCGGTCGCGTTTTCAGGAGGCAACAAGCTGAACCGTGCACCGCTAGCGCCAGCAAAACTGTCTACATGCCCATCGTAGTCCCGATCGAAGGCATCGACATGGATTTTTACCTTCTGGCCCACTTTCATCTTCCGCAACTGGTCCTCTTTGAAGTTGGCGGTGATCCACACATTATCAATGTCGATCAACGACGCCAGCGGCTGACCAGGCGAGACGGTCTGTCCAACTTCCACCGTTTTGTTGCTGACGATGCCATTCGCAGGAGCCCGAACCCCCGTGTAATCCAGCGCGAGTTGTGCCTGGTTCACCGCGGCTTGTTTCAATTGCACCAGCGCCTGCGCCGATCCGACACGGGTACGAGAAACCAGCACTTGTTGCGGCCCGGTGCCGGCCGTCTGCAACTGCGCTTGCGCCTCAGAAACATGGCTCTGCGCTGCAGCAAACGCCGCTTGGGCCGCGTCCACGGTAGCCTTCGCAGCCTGGTTGGAAGCTACTGCAGCGTCGTATTGCTGACGGGAAATCTCGTCTTTCTCCACCAGCATCTTGGCACGCTCAAGGTCCTTGGCCACACGGTCATAATTCGCTTGCGCCTCCGCGATGCGAGCGTTCGCAGCGTCTACATCTTTCCTGGCAGCTGCCAGGTTCGCCTTTGCGGTATCGAGGCTGCCGACGGTGCTGATGGTGGTAATTGGAACGCTACTCCTGGCGCCCTGTTCGGTTGCCATCGCGTCCTGCAAGTCAGCCTGGGCACGCTGCAGCGCAACCTGGTAATCCTTGGGATCCAGTTGCACGAGCACGTCGCCAGCCTTCACCTGCTGGTTGTCATCGACATTCACCGCGATCACCGTGCCGCTGACGCGCCCGCTGAGCGGCGTCAAATGGCCATCGATCGAAGCGTCGTCGGTGCTTTCGCGAACAGAGTAATAGCGCCATACGAGAATGCCGCCGACAATCACAATGATCAGGATGAGGAAAATGATCCAACGCGCAGACGGGTGTTGCTGGAAGAAGGAGCGCCGACGCTCTGGCCGCTCCGACTCGGGATCGTGTGCATGATCCTCGTGCTGACTGTCCTCGCGATGCTCCTCGCCGAGTTCATCCGTCCGCTTCTCTTTTTCCAATTCTTCATTTTTGACTTCGGGCACGCTTACTTTCCTCCCAAGAAGTTCATCACCGCAGTCTCCGCCACACCGACCGCACGTACCAGCGACAGCTTGGCAAAGTTATGGGCGTACAAACTGGAGATGTAATTCTCATCGGCCACAGCCACCGCCTGTTGAGCTTGTACCAGTTCAAGGTTGTCAGCTACGCCAGCAGCAAAGCGGTCTTGCGATTGTTGCAACTGCTGGTGGGCCAGGTCTAATGAGCTGGTAGCGACATTAATTTCATCGGTAGCGGTCTGCACGTCGAGGAACGCGGTTCGCAAATCATATTCGATCTGTCCGCGCAGGTTGTCCAGTTCCGCTTGACGCTGTTTCAAAGCTGCGTCGGCTTGAATGATGTCGCCGCGCGCCTTACCGCCTTGAAAGATCGGGATTTTCAAGCCGCCAGCAACCGTGAAAGTTCCATTCGATTTGTCGGGGTGCGGACCGATCACGCCATAGTCCGCATTCAAACCTAATGTNNGGCTGCGCCGTAGGCAGACCGATCACGCGGGCCAGGCTCAGCTTCGAGCGTTCAAACTCATTCTTCGCAGCCAGCAAACGCTGTTGTTGCGCCTGCATCTGCACTTGCGCGCGCAATACCTCGATCGCCGGAACTACGCCCGCAGCTTTCATGTCTACCGCCTGCCGATACACCGTAGTTGCCGTCGTGAGCTCCGCCTGGGCAGCATCCACCCGTGCCGCTGCGGCTACTGCCTGCAGGTAACTCGCGCCCGAAACCAGGACGACCAGATCACGTGCGTTCTGATAGTCGAAATGCGCCGATTTTACGTTCTCGACGCTCGCACGATTGTTCTGCAGGGCGGTGTAGTCGAAAACATTCTGCGATAAAACTGCCCGGGCATCGAAGTACGCGAACGGACCAATTACTTCTTTGCCGCCCGTCAGGGTCGCCGGAAATCCGAACTGCGCCAGCGAAACCTGTTGCACGTTTTCTCCGATGCGCGCGGACAGATTCGGCAGCAATTCAGAAAGCGTTCGGATGCGTGCGCCTCGCGCCGCCTCGTTTCCTGCACCTGACAAAATCATTCCGAGGTTGTACTTCAAACCCATTTGGATCGCGTCGCGGATCGTCAACGGCATCACTTCGGCAGTCGCCCGCAATCGCACTGCAGAACCCGAGAACGGGCTGCCGCTGCCCAGCGACTGCGTTTGTGCGGACCCTGAAGACGACGAAGAAGCCGGCTGAGCCACCAGCCCACCGCCGCTGCCCGACGAGATTTGCCCGCCCGCTACTCCGGTAAACATCAAGCCACCGAGCACCCCAACTGCAAAGAACTGCCACGCATTACGCCATGGCCGCACTTCAAATTGACTTGCCAAAAAACTCACGCGTTCTTCCCCCAGAGGGAATGGGATCAACCACAAGCATCAACAGGACTATATGCCCAACTCATCACAGTAACGGTGGATTCGTCTCAACGTCAATGAGCGTGAGGCGCGCACAGCCATCGTGGTACCAGAGCGGGTTCGATCCAGCAGCAATGCGACACTTGGGATTTAGATGAAGGTTTTTGCCTTGAAGGCGCAACAACTTAGGAAAGGTTTTCACTCCACCGGGCAGCTTCCTTGAAGAAC
>PLWX01000306.1 GCA_003151155.1 Acidobacteriaceae bacterium | reverse complement strand
GCATTCCAAAGAAGCTGGACGGTATTTCCTGGTGAGAAGACGATAACTTGCTGCTCGTTTGGCAAACAATTTCACCCAAAAGAGCCTGCATACACAGAAGATTGGCAATAAGCTTCAGCAAAGCCCGCACGCTCATTTCGATGTCTCACTTTGCGCCGGGACTAGAACCAGTCTCATAAATATCTGAAGGGCGATTCGGTGGCATTCTGGAGATGCTCTGTGGATCTCCGAATGCGCCGATGCGTAGCCGTTGGGAGTTGACCGACGAACAATGGGCGGTGGTGGAACCGGTGCTGCGGCCGTCCGTGGCAGGAGACGCGCGCCGTGCTAAACGGCGTGCTGTGGGTATTAGGCACCGGGGCGCAGTGGCGGGAGCTGCCCGAGAAGTATCCGCCGTTCCAAACCTGCCACCGGAGATTTCAGCAGTGGGTGCGGAGCGGGAAGCTGGAAGAGGCGCTGAAACTGCTGGCGCGGCACCTGCATGAGCGCGGCCAGCTGAATCTCGAAGAGGCGTTCGTGGATGCGACCTTCGCGAGCGCCAAAAAGGGGGCTTCGCAGTTGGCCCCACGCGCCGCGGCAAGGGCACCAAGATCGTCGCTGTCGCCGCTGCTAACAGTCTTCCTCTCGCCGTATCTGTGCAGAGCGCTTCGCCAGCCGAGTGCCAGCTTGTGGAAGAGGTTCTGGCCGCCAGCTTCCTCGACGAACTCCCGGCCCGGCTCATCGGGGACAAAGCCTACGACTCGGACCGGCTCGACCAGAAGCTCGAACAAGAGTACGGCATCGAGTTGATCGCGCCCAATCGCGGACGGCGCGGCAAAACCCAGGACGGACGCCCGCTGCGGCGCTACAAAAGACGCTGGAAGGTGGAGCGGCTTTTCGCCTGGCTGCACAATTTCCGCCGCTTAGTAACCCGCTGGGAATACCACATCGAAAACTTCCTCGGCTTCGTCCACCTTGCCTGCCTCAAACTACTGCTCAACCATTTATGAGACCGCTTCTAGGCTTCCTATCGGGCGACGAACCGAGTCTTCAATAGCACGAACCAGCAGGTCAACGATCTCAGATGTGCTCTTAAGTCGGGACAGGTCGGCTCTTGGGACAAGGCCTGCAACTGCCTTGCGCAGATTGGCGACAAACTCTTCGGGATTGTTCGGGTCAAAAATGCCGTCGGGCGCGAACAGTTCTTCAGCGCATCCGGCATACTTCGAGCACAGCACCGGCAGCCCGCAAAGCATGGCTTCGTTCGCCACCAACCCCCACACATCTCTGAGGGTAGGAAAGATCAAAACATCCGCGCTGCGGTAAACCGCCGCCATCTTAAGTGGGTCCTGTCCCCCCTCAAAGCGCACGTTTTTCAACTGCAGATCCTTCGCCAGCGCTTCCAGTTCCTGTTTGTCGCGCCCGCTGCCCACCAAAAGAAGAGAAAACTCGTGCCCCTCGTGCTGTACGGCGGCGGCAGCTTTCAGAAGCAGCTCGATACCCTTGAGGCCAATGAATCGGCCAACATGAAGCAACACCGGTCGCGGCTCGAGTTCGAAAGCTGGTTGCGCAGGTTCGCAGAAGAGGCGTTCATCCACGCAGTTCTGAGCCTCTAGAATGCGACCCTTGGGGATTCCCAGCGTCATCAGGTAATCGGTCGAGGTCTGGCCGTAGCTGATCCAATTGCGTGCCCAGCGCGATATGAGCAAACGCAGTGTCCGTCGCGCTTTGCCGATCTTGCGCTCGGTATGCAGGGTTCCACCCCACCAGACCCAGACTGGCCTTCGCGTCACCGTCCCATAGAGCAGCGCGATCAGCGTCCGAAACCCCATCTCATTGGTAATGACGGCATCAGGCCGAAAACGAAACAAGTGCCAGACGAACCCGGGGGTGATGTGGATGAACTGCGGGTTGAAAGCTTTGCCATTGACCTTCTGCACCTTCCGAATCTGAAACCCCCACGCCTGCCTGACATCTGCATTCGGAATCCTTCTTCCTAGGTCATCCCAGGACTCGCGATTGTTCTCCGCTCCGCCGTGCAATAGAAGCAGATCAAAACGTTTCGCCAGACCGGAATATAGGGCGAGTCTGGCTGGCGCAACCACGTTCACCATCAGTGCGAGTTTGAGACGGCGATCTTGCCTCATTTAGTCCCTGCTTCACCGGCCTGATATTTCACAGACATCTCGCAAGCGCTTTTCGAGCAGATTTCTCTTTCGCAGACGCCCTCGTAAATGTCTTCAAGCAGGCTGGTCTGTTTCTTGAGGTCAAAAAGCCGAAGCACCCGCTGTCGCCCGGCGATTCCAAGCTTGCGGCGAAGATCTAGATTCTGAAGCAGCGTGGCCAGGTATTTTGCCAGCGCGTGCCAATCTCCCTCGGGCGCAAGAAACCCTGTTTCGCCATGCGAGACGGCCTCCCCAATGCCTCCGGAAGCAAACGAAACCACTGGCTTTTGGAAAGCCTGGGCTTCCGCGAACACTATTCCGAACCCTTCTGTTTCACCTGACCGAGTCGTTATACTCGGGGCGCAGAAGACGGCGGCCCGATCCATCCACTCTTGCACGACTTCCGAATTCTGAGCCCCCAGAAACTTATAACGGCGCAGACTGTTCTTCGCTTGGGATTCGAGATCCCGACGCAAAGATCCTTCTCCGATCAGAACCAGCTCTGCTTCTGGATGTTCTTGCTGCACTTCGGCCATCGCCCGGATGAGATACGAGGCCCCTTTTCTTTCCATCAAGCGTCCCACGAAGAGAACAATGGGCGCGCTTTCGCCCCTTTGTGGAGAAAAGATCTTTGTATCGACCCCGATGTAGTGGACGAGGACCTTGTCGTCAGGAAAGCCCTGTTCCAAGAGCTTCCTTCGAATAAACTCTGAAACGGCCAGAAATAATGAGGCTTCCTTTTGCAGCTTTCCTTTGTTGGCTAAATAACGGCGGTGCCCGTAATACGTTTTCGCGTAACGGAGATCGGTTACGGTTGCATCGGAGCCGTGAAAAGTAACTATCAGCGGCACGTTAAGGCGCTGCGCCAGCGGCAGCGCGCGAAATCCGTCCCAACCGAAATGGGCATGGAGCAGAACGGGATCCAATGCCCGAAGTTGTTGCTCCAGGTTAGGAGCGATTCCAAACAACTTAAACAGCACTTCCCGCACCCGCCCCTCGGTGTCCCCTTTACTGATTGTGTACGTAGTTTCTAGGGGGAGGTCCAGACCGGGTACCCGGCGTGAGCCGGCATAGACAGGCGCAAAGCGCCTGAGTGCACCCGCTTGGGAACGAATGAACGTCTCCGAGGGATACAACAGGTCGTCGCGATATATGACCACGGTAGGCCGCGGGTCCAATGTCACTGCCGCTCCATGCTCCTGTGATCACGCCCTGATCTGGCGTAAACCCAGGAATCTGACCGTGAACCGAGCTCGTGGGTCAAATCTCCCCCCGGTTCAGCTGCGGGCCAGGTGTGAGTTCTGCTACCGCAACGGCTGTTTCCGGCTCAGCTGGATGAAAGGCCGAGGCGGCAGCCACCGAGTATGCAACACTAATGTACAAAATCCACGACATGGAGTTGGATGTCAGAGGCGAGCTTTCCGTGAAGCTATACAGAAATGAGAAAGCAAGATAGGCGAGCGGCCACATTGCCTCTGCCGAAGAGTTGCTGCGAGCGTACTCCACCGCACGGCGCACCACAATCACATAGTATGTCAGATATAAGCAAAGACCCGCCAGGCCCAATTGCAAGGCCAAATCGAGAAAGCCGTTGTGCGCGTGGGGCACCGTCCAGTGCAATGCGCTGTTGATCTTCAAGGCCTCCGATGAAACGTTCCAGAACCCGGAGTAACCGTAACCAAGGAGCGGGCGCTTGAGAAAACTCGCGAACGCCATGTGCCAGATGCCGACTCGGCCCGTCAGAGTGGAGTTCCGCCCAAGTATTCCAGTGAGATATTCCAGGTTTGTCGATGCCAGGTACAGGATCGGAAGTCCGGTTACAACACCCACAAGCCAAACAAGTCCTGGGTGTCTTGCTGACAGTAAAAAGCGGGAGCCCGCCCAGAGAAACAGTAAGGCGAGCAGCACCACCAGAGCTGTCCTCGCTTGCGCCGCGCCAATGAGGGCAAATGCACAGCAAATCACCAGGCCGTTCTTGAAGAGCCTCCGCCGGCCCGAAGACCGCATAAGGAAGGCAAGAGCGGTGAGCACGATGACCCTGGCGAACATATTCTTCTGCGGAAAAGCTCCGTTCCAGCCTTCGGCGGCGGATGTCGCATTGACGACTGGGATTAAGCCCGGCCAGCATACCTGGACAATTACGCTCAACAGCACTGCGAGCCCCAGCACGAAGCATAGCCTTCGCAGTTGCTCTTGGATTGAATAACGTAACGCAAAATCAATGCCGAAGAGAGTTGTCGCCAACACCGCGATGCTGCGGCGAAAAGTTAGGCCGGGATCGCCAGACCACAGTGTGGACAATACCGCAAGTGCGAGTAGAAGAGTTAGAAGCTTGTTGGATCGGAGAAACCAGACGATCTCCCTGTAACGTGCTAATGCGCGCAGCGCCGCTAAAACATAAATGCACGACCAAACCAGCTGTAGCCCGGTACTTCCATGAGTCTGCGTGTCTGGATTTGACACGTCGATTACCAACGAAAGAAAAGCGCCCGTGGACAGGAACAACACCACAACGGTGAATACTTCACTCAGGAATCTGAGGGGGACTCTCATGCTTGAGTAACCGCCCCGGCAGATTTGCATATCCGGCTATCCGATCGTTGTGACCGGCGGCAAAGTACAAATACGGCCGTACCGATTCCTAACGCGAGGAGCCCGTCTGAGGCCAGGCTCGACCATGCGGCGCCTCGCCACGAGTATGCCGGGATAAGCCAGAAATTAATCAGCACGTTGAAGATCGCGACGGCGACCTGAATGCACATCCTGACCGCCTGATATCCGGCGCCACTGAGCGCGTCGGAGAAGTAATAGTGCAGCGCTTTCAAAACTGGTAACAGGGAGAGCCAGCGCAGGGCTTCGACGGTGCGCGTGTACTCGGGACCAATGATGTGGGGCACAATTCCAGCAAACAACAGCAGGCAGCAGCAGGCTAGGGCCGCGTATCCCAAGGCGCGAACCAGTAAGCGCTTGGCGTATCTGACACTGCTGGCAATGCCATCAGATCCCTTCTGGAAAAAGACAGGTAAGGCGGCAGCCAGCAGAGATGACAGTGGAACAAAGCTGACATCGATGAGACGATAGGCCGCGCCGTAGATGCCTGTCGCGTCCAATGTTCCAAGTCGCGCAAGCATAGTCTTATCGATGTCGTTATATATCGTTTGTGCGCTGAGGCCCGCGGAGAAGTAAAAGCCTTCGCGAAGTTCAGCGTAAGAACGCTTCCAATTGAACACCGGCCTCCCGAGCTTAAGAGAAACAAGCACAACTGCCGCTACTAGGACGGCTACAGTGCTGTAAAAGTAGAGATACCCCCACTGCAGGGCTGATGGATGCCGGTGGATCGAGACAAGTACAATGGCTCCGCACAATCTGCTCCCACTGAGTAGAACATGGATGGTGGCCGTCCAGTTGAGCTTTTCAAAAGCCTGAAAGGCCTGGCCGCACATCATAGTCAAACTGAGTCCGAATAAGTCCGAACTTGCCACCAACACCACCAGCCGCAGCGGTATGGCGGCGGGAAGAAAAAAATGCGCGACGAACATTACCGCCGCGAACAGGATGGCACTGCATACTGCGGTAGTAAGGAGAGCGCGGCCCCAATATATCGGGAAAAGACTGCTGTCACGCGAGACATTCTTGATGAGAATGATCCCACTGCCAAGTGGTCCAAACGGTACCGCAATCGCCACAAGCGCAACTACTCCGACGAAAGCACCATAGTTGGTTGTGCCCAGGCAGCGTGCAATTAAGGTAAAATATCCGGCCTGAATGGCGAGCCGCAGGCCTTGGCCAAGAAACATCCAAGCGGTGTTACGCGCAACTCCCCTTTTGAAAAGACGTTTCATCCTAGGCTGCTTTATGCACCTTTCCGCCGCTCTCATCGCGCGAGATAGCCCTTTTGTAAATCTCCATCAGCAACCCGTAGTTTCTTTCCGGAGTGAAATCGGTTTCGTATTTCTCGCGGCATTTGCGGCGCATTTGGGCATACTCACTCGGATGAGTTTGGATCCATTGCAATTGCGTCATCATGGCGGCGCCAACACCTGCTGGAAAATGTAATCCAGTCACCCCATGTTGGATGAGCGAACTCATGCTGCCCAAATCAGAGGCAACCACAGGCGTGCCTTTGGCAAACGACTCGACGATCGTGCGCGGCATGCCCTCATACCATAAAGAAGGAAAAAGGAGTGCCTTGGCTCTTCCCATCACGTGCAAGACCGTGTCTAGAGGCTGCACTCCCAGAAAGTTAATCGTGCAATCGCTGGCGGCAGCTGCCCGCACATCCGGCTCCAGGTCGCCAGTTCCGATGATCGTTAGTTTGAGCCCGGTGCTTTGCTCTGTCCAGGCGCGAAGCAGAACTGAGATACCCTTCACTTGGGTCAAGCGGCCCACATATAAGACGAAGTCCCCATCTCCGGTTCCCACCCCAGGATCGTGTACGAAATTGCCCTTCACGGTTATGCGATCGGCCGGCAGTCCAGCATCAATGCACTTTCCGCGCGCAAAATCCGTGAGCGCAATGTAGGTGTCGACTCTGTTTTCCCAAGTCGATAGCAAACGATGGGATGTAGTAGCTATAGCGATTGCGGCGGTTGCCGCGCGGCTGTCGCGATAGCAACCTCGCATCACTCCGGGCCATGCGAAGGTCTTTCCCAAACAACGCTCGCATACCGAACCATTTCGGAAAAGCTCCCCTTTAGGACATCCAAACTTGTAGTTGTGAAGGGTCTGCACCGTAGCTGCGCCGCCGGTTTTGGCGGCGTGAAAGATCGCTGGAGAAAGCTGCGGGTATAGGTTATGGCAGTGCAGCAACTCGATTTTGTGTTTGGCAATAAGGGTCCTTACTTCGCGGTAGATCTCCCAGTTCCACGTCGACCGAACTCCTTCCTTCACCGGGAACCTGCTAGAAATCGAGTGGTTGTCTTTTATGTAGGGGAACACCTCGTGGCCGTGGGAACCCAATAAGGCTAACTCGGAGTCGACGACTTCGTCTTCGCCACCTCGAATCCGGTATCGATTATGCGCCAGCAGAACTCTCAAAATTTATCTCTTCATCCGTACAGCAGCTCTCCTGCCGGGCACTCGCCATCGGTGGCGAAGCGCGACAGGCCGAGAGCCTGGAGTGACAACAGAAACAGGTAGGCGGGATTTAAATAGATATATCGCCGCCACAAGCGGCGCGGTTCGGAGGCGAGACGGAAGGCCCACTCCAGGCCGGCGCCCTGCATCCAGGGCGGAGCCTGCGGCACCTTGCCTGCCAGGAAGGGGAACGCCGCGCCCACAGCCAGGATCGGCATCTGTAGGGCGTCGCGGAACTCGAACGCAAAGATCTCCTGCCGGGGACAGCCCAGGCCGACGAAAGTAATGGCCGCACCGGACTCGCGAATGCGCGCGGCCAGCTCCGGCTTTTCCTGGCTGGTTAGGCGGCGGAACTTCGAAGGCTCCATGCCGGCGATGGGAAGCTGCGGGTACTTCAACTCAAGGTTCTTTCGCAGCGCTTCCAGAATCTCCGGCGTGCTGCCGTAAAAATACACCGGCACGCCTTCCTGAGCCGCGCGTTCGCAGATTTTGCCGGTCAGCTTGGGGCCGTAGACCCGATCGCTGAGCTGCGCGTTATGCAGCCAGTTCAGCGCCCAACGCACGGGTTGGCCGTCGGGCAGAAGCAAATCAAAGTGGTTGAGGCGGAACTTCTGTTCGCGGTCCATGGTGCCGATCATGAGGCCGTGCACCGCCAGCGCAGAGATCGCGGCGCCGCGCTTCTCGCGAGCCGCTTCGAACACGAAGTCCAACGCTGTCTGGTAGTCGACGGCATCCATCATGATGCCAAGGACGTTACGCTTACGGGCGTCGCGCATGAGTGGCTCCAACGGTCGTGATTGAATTCAAAGATTTCCTGCAGGATTTGCGGCACGTCGTACTGCAACTTCCATTGCGGGTAATGTTGCTGGAAGCGGGAAAGATCACTGACCCACCAAATGTGGTCGCCGCGCCGGTTCTGCTCCACATAGCTCGACTGCAGCGGCTTGCCGGTAATCTGCTCGCAGAGGGCGATGGCTTCCAGCATCGAACAGTTGCTGTGGCGGCCGCCTCCCATGTTGTAGACTTCGCCGCTTCGCGGCTGCTTGTAGAACTCGTGAAAGGCGCGGATCAGGTCGGCGCTGTGGATGTTGTCGCGAACCTGCTTCTTCTTGTATCCAAAAATGGTGTAGGGAGTTTGCGTGACCGCGCACTTCATCAGGTAAGCGAGAAATCCGTGAAGTTGTGTTCCCGCGTGGTTCGGTCCGGTAAGGCATCCGCCGCGAAAGCAGGCGGTCTTCATGCCGAAGTAACGCCCGTACTCCTGGACTAGAACGTCAGCCGCTACTTTGGAAACACCGAAGAGGCTGTGCATCGTCTGGTCGATAGACATGGTTTCGGGAATGCCGTGGGCGGCATAGGGATGGTCGGTCGCGATCTCCCATCGCGTTTTGTGCTCCACCAGCGGCAGGTAGTTGGGTAGATCCCCATAGACCTTGTTGGTCGACATAAAGATAAACACCGCTTCGGAAGCAAACTTTCGCGTGGCTTCAAGCATGACCGAGGTACCGTTGGCGTTGACGGTGAAGTCGACCGTGGGGTTGGAGGCAGCCCAATCATGCGAGGGCTGAGCCGCAGTGTGAATGATCAGTGAGATCTCGCTTCCGAACCGATCAAAGATGCGTGAGATCTCTTCCGTATCGCGAATGTCAACGTCGTAGTGCAAGTAGTTGGGAAGTTCCTGCACGAGTTGATCGCGGACCCAGCGGGTGGAGGCGTCCTCGCCGAAGAATTTGGCGCGCATGCCATTGTCGATTCCTACTACATCCATCCCCAAGGCAGCGAAATAACGAACCGCTTCTGAACCTACGAGACCTGCCGAACCAGTGATAATGGCAACGCTCAAATTGTCCTCCGATTGAATGAAATCGTGCTTTGCGAGAGCACGGCTTCGCAAGGATTGAATAAAATATGGAAGTGAATAACGTCAGCGCGAACGAGTCGCTATCGCTATCTAGTGGGCGAACTCGAAGCGGCGGGGCTCGAGTTTCTTTCGAGTTGGTAGATTGAGAATGAGCTCGGTTGGGCCACGAGCGTGAGTTGTCGTTGGCGAATGAACACTTGCCACCCGTGCTTGGTATCAAACAAGTCGGGTTTGCTCAGCACCAGAGTCACGGGCTTCTCGTGCGCATCCAAGTACTGTCTAGCCTCTTCGAGGCTCCAGTTGCGGGCGTCGGTGGCTTGGCGCTGAACTAGCAACGTCAGGCCCTCGGGGCTTCCGATTTCGCTGGAGCGGTGATCCTTCATGACCGCGATGCCGTAGTAGTGAGCGGCGTGCGGGTCGGCGGCCCACAAGATCTCGGCGCCTGTAGTTTTGGCTTTCTGCAAAGCGATGGAAGCTGCGCCCCTATAGTCGTCCTTCCTGTACTGAGGCAGCAGCACCATCCGCGCATCGGAGATGCCCCACGTCAGAGCCAGAACTAGTGTCATGCCGGCGACGGATCGTCCCGAACGCTCCGAAGGTGAGCCCGCCAACCAGAACATCACGATCAGGAGCAGCAGAGGGAAGAATACCGCCATGTGCCGGCCCAATACGTGGAAGTGTTCGAACCTGGAAATTGCGAACGCGATTGCGATTCCCACCAGCAGGCTGACGGAGGCTGTGCGAACAATTTTAGGTGGCCGCGTCCGCAACAGCACGACCGCAACAGTCGCGACTGCAACCACGCCGATGAGGAGCCAGGGCCAATAGCCGGCAATCACGTTCGGATGGATTCCCGTTCGTAGCCCGTTTCGCGGAGGGCCTAGTCCCTGAAATCCCAGGAACTCGTAGGCAACGAACGCCATGTTGAGCAATCCTGGGCTGCCGCTGGTCTTATTTACCCCATAGGTCGACACCCAGGCATAGAATCCTCCGAGGATCGCGAATGCAGGCAAGCAAGACAGAGCTGGGCGCCACCAATCCCGCCAAAAACTGCGCCGGAAACTGAGATCCGTTCTGGCAGTCTCGGCCACCAGCACTACCATCGAGGGAATCAGAAATACTCCTAGAATATGCGAGCCGCAGGCGAACAGCGTCGCGATCAGGCAGCACCACGGAGCCCAGGAGCGGTGTTCTGCTGGGTGCACCACGTACGCCAGCAGCGCAACCAGCGCCGCAGTCGAAAATGAAGTCAGCGCCGCGTAAGGGCGCGCTTCATTCAGGTAGAACCAGACGAACGGCGACAGGCAAAACAGCGCCCACAGATTCGGTTGCTGCAAGAGTCGCCGCGAGGCCCATTCTGTGCTAACGATCAACAGCAGAAAGAAGGGAATATTTGCGGCGCGCAACGCCTCTTCGCTGCGGCCAAAAATCTTTACCCATCCACACATGTACGACAGATAAAACAGCATCTGGGGGTCGCCGGGGGAGCCAGGCGATCCGATCAGACTACGGAAGAAAGAGCGGAAGTTATCATGCGACGCGAACCAGACGGTGTAACCTTCGTCCATCCACAGGCTCTGTTGGCTGATTGCGAAATAGAGAGTCAGCGGAACCAGCAACCACAGCAGAACACAACTTCGAGGCTGGACTGGGTCCTTGGAAGGTTCTTGCTTGAACTTCGCCGCAAAATCGGTGGAACCCGCTAGAACCATCTGCACATTATAGGTCAGTTCTCAACGTGGTTCGGCTGGATCCGGCGCACAGCAACTGGCTACGCTGGGATGCGACGCTTCTGCGATAGAAAGCGCGTGTTCCTGCATGGTGACGACCCGAAAGTGCTCGCAGTAGATTGCGATTGCCTCACCTACCAGCCTAAGCTTGTGTTTGTGATTGAGATTCATGGCGGGGAAGAACTCCAAGCCGACGCCATCGTCTTTACCTAGAAAATCCAACGGATGCAGCAGTATTGACGGCGACAAATTCATGGCGCGACACAAAGCCAAAGCGGTTCGAAAATACCGTAGCGCCAGCCATTCGGAAAACATGCTTAGATACACGATGTAGCTCAAGTGAATGGGAAGGCGAAAGATAGGCATCGTCGTTACCGGAATCTCGATGAGCCCGGTCTCTCCCCGCCAGCGGTAAGGACGCAGCGGTCGCAGGCCGTCGCGCAACGAACCAAAAAGCGAGCCGCGCCGCCTCCGCGCCGCGCCACTCAAACGTGAATTCAAAAAGTAATACATGCGGGCCAATGGGCCGACGAAGGTGGGCAGAGTGGAAGCGTCGTAAGCGTATCCTCGCCGCCGGAGCGTCTCCAGCGTGCCATTGGAGAAGGTGAACCCCGGCCCGCGAAAACCAATTGGTTTTTTGCCCGCGATTCTGGCAATGTGTTCTTCGGCTGCGGCGATTTCTTCTTCGATCCGACCCTCGCTTTCCAGGTGGAACCAAGGCTCGTGCGAGAACGAATGGTTGCCGATTTCATGTCCTGCGGCGGCTAGCGTCTTCAGTGCGGAATGGTTACGCTCCAGCGCGGCGTCTTGCCCGACCACAAAAAATGTGATGGTGAGATTGCGTTCCGACAGGAACTGCAGCACTCGCGGAACCAGAATGTCCAGATAGGAGGGAAAACTCTCCCAGCCGGGATCGCCGTGGGTCTTTAAGTACGACCACTTATTGTCGAGATCCAGCGAGAGGCTGGCGATTGGTTTTTCGGATCTCATCTTCGGAAACCTGTCGGACAAACTCTGTGACGGTGGGCAAGGTGGCGAAGTTCCGCGCCGCCGACTGCGCCAGTTGCACGATCTCGTTCACGTTCAGGGTGCCGTTCACAATGTGAGCGGAGTTCACGATGTGCAGACCGGAAATCGAAGTGGAGATGGCTGGCAGATTGTCGGAATAACGAAGTGTCGAAATCGGTAAAAGGTACTTCACACGGGAAACTTGAAAGCACAGCACATCTGTCCGGCGAAACTGCGGATACATCTGCTCCAGGCCGCTTAGAAAGCGCTCCTTCACCTGGTCGTCACTGAGATGGAGGTCTGCGGAGTCCGAGGGCACATACTTCGGCAGATATACTAGGGCATTGCCACCAAAGTGCTTGCGATCGACTAGCGCTGACATTTCGATCACCGCCGTGTACGGCACCGCGCTATCGGTGATGTTGGTTACATAAAAGTCGTTCAGCGGCCGCTTCAGCAGAAGTGACGCGCAAATGATTCCCTGGTACCGAATTCCTGTGAGCTGAGCCTTCTCCTTGGCACTCAACTGTGGACAAAGCCTTCCTGCCAGTGGTGCGGCAGCGGTGACCACCACCTGGTCAAACGTTTCGGCTTCGCCACTTTCACGTTCGATCTTCAACCTTGCGGCGTTCGCACTCTGCGTCTCGGTACGCGAGACGCTTCGCACTGGTTGTCCCAGCCGGAACTGGATTCCTTCTTTGTTCAGCACTCGCGCGAAATGCTCCACGATGCGTGCATACCCTCCGGGAACGTAGCCGAACAGCTCCCGCTTCATCCCGGTGCGGCGCGCTGCATACATGCGGGCGATGGTAGACCAGATAAATGCCGCGGAAGTCTCACAATAGTTGTCACCGAGCTTGGCGCGAAGCAAAGGCAACCAAATCTTCTCCACGACTCGCCGACCGGACCAGCGTTCCAGCCATGCTTGCACCGGAATTTTCTCCAGAGACTTCCAGTCTTTAATTCGCGAAGCGTAGAAGATGGTTGCGCCCAGCCGGATCTTGTCCGGCAAACTTAGCGGCGGAAAGCGCAGAAACTCTATGCTATTGGAAAGCGAATAGAATTTGGAGTCCACGTAGAAGCCGGTGCGGGTTGTGGTCCACTGCATCTCGTTTTCCAGCCCCAGCTCGCGCAACAGCGAGCGTAAGTAGGAGTCGGAATTGAGAATCACGTGATAGTGCCGATCCCAAACCACGTCACCGAGTTGCCACGCTCCGGCCAATCCTCCCAGAGAAGCCGAGGATTCGAACAGGGTCACGGCCTTCCCTTGCTGAGCCAGACGTAAAGCCAGCGTCATGCCTAAAAATCCGCCGCCGACAACTGCCCAGCGTTCGCTTGATTTCGCGTACATGGTTTTCACTGCTTCAGGTCGATCAATCGCTGACAGCCGCTTCCGTCATTGAGTCTTCCCGCAGAATGTACGAACGGCCACAGGCCTCGCACCGGAGGTCGGCTGATTCAGGCCTCTGCTGACGATGGAAGCGAAGCATCGGCTCTCCGCAACGGCAGACGTATCCCACGAAGCGGGCCGGAGCGCCGATCATCAGGGCAAAGTCGGGTACTGATTTGGTCACTACCGACCCCATGCCCACCATAGCGAAGCGTCCAATGATTAAGCCGCACCCCACGGTGCTGGCGGCTCCAATTGTCGCGCCTTCGCGAATTAACGTCGGCAGTGTGTGTTCGTCGGGATCCGAGGTGCGAAGCTCACGCAAGTCAGGAGTGGTGGCGCGAGGAAAACGGTCGTTGGTGAAGATGACTCCAGCGCTGATCATCACCCCATCTTCCAACGTGACCCCGTTGCAGACGTAGACGAAAGCATTGATCTTTACCCGGTTCCCGATTTGCACACCCGGCGCAATGTAAGTCTTCTCGCCGACAATGCACTGTTCGCCGAGAAGGCTGGAAGCGCGGATGTGGACGTTGTCCCAAATTGCGCTTCCCGCGCCGATCTTCACGCCCGACTCCACGATGGCGGTGGAGTGAATGCGCACTGAGGCGGGAATGAAAATTGTGCTCACGCTCATGGCGAGTTCTTCTAGCTGGCGGTTCTTAAGGCGCTGGAGATCGCAAGCGGCGCAGGCACTGGCGTCCACTGATTCTGGCGCAGGGCTTTGTACGCCGATTCCATCGTGCTGACCGAAGCAATCGCGTCCTCGCCGGTTATCAACAAGGGCTCCTCACCGCGGATGGCGCGGGAAAAGTTCTCAATCTGGCTGCGGAATGCCTGGATCTTGTCATACCCCTTTCCGAACTCCACCCACTCTCCGTTGGAGAAATACTTAGACTGTTTCCAGCCTATGGAGATTGTGCCCCGCGAACCGTAAATGTCCAAATAGCTGTCCCGATGCTTGCTGATGCTCCAGGAAAGGTCGATGCTGCAGATCACCCCGCTGACGCTGCGAATAAACAGCGTCACGGTTTCTTCCACCTCTAATCCCTGGCTGCGCTTGCCCTCAAGCACGTGCACTTCCGCCAGAGGGCCAAGAAAATAGCGCATCAAGTCGACGGAGTGGGTTCCGTTGTCGATGAGCACGCCGCCACCGCTGATCTCCGGGCGCGAGTTCCACCGGCGAGCCATATCCACGCGTGTCGCAAAAACATTTTCAAAGAGCACTAAATCGCCGAAGATGCCCGAAGAGACCATGCTCTTGGCCAGCACGATGTCATCGACGTAGCGGAATTTGGAGGCCATCGTGAGCTTGACTCCGGCTCCTCGCGCTGCATCCAGCATGCGGCGTGCGCTGAGTTCGTCGATGCTAAAAGGCTTTTCGCAAAGCACGTGGAGCTTGCTTTGCGCCAAGCGAATGCAAATCTCTGGATGAGTCACCGGCGGAGTGCAGACGATCGCGGCATCGATCTCGCACGCTTGCGTCATGCGCTCCACGCGGTCATAGCTTGAGCAGCCGAGGCGCTCGGCGAGCCGCTTGGCTACTTCTGCGCGGCAGTCGACAATGGCGGCCACCTCGGCTTCGTCGCAGCCTTCGAAGGCATGCAGATACGACTGGGCCACCGCACCCGCGCCGACTATTGCGAACCTGAGCTTTCTTCGAGTTTGGCTAGTTGCAGAGGTGGAAGACGGATTCATGAATACTTTCGGCGATGTAGTCGAGATGTTTGTCGAGATAATTTTCATTCCAGGGCAGAACCAAAACGCTTTCCAGAGCTTGCATGGTCAGCGGGAAACGCTGTGGGTCATACTGCAGCACTTCCGGCCGAGCTAAGGTGAAAGGAAAGCGGCTGTTGCCGAAAGTCTTCTGTTCCTGAAAAACACGGCACATGAATGCCGGCTTCTGCACGTAACGTGGAGCGCAGGAAATCTGTCTGGCCTTGAGCTGTTTACCCAACGCATCGGATCCCCCCGGGATAACGTTCGCATCTACGCGCAGGCAGTACTTCCAATACGTGTGCACGTTGTCCGGGTGCACGTACGGCGTCTCAATTCCCCGCAGCGGGGTCAATTTTTGAGTCAGAGTGCGAGCTGCTGCAACGCGCCTCTGCACCGAACGCTCCAGCTTCGGAAGCTGGCCCACCCCGACCGCTCCCTGCAGTTCGCTCATCCGGTAGTTGAGTGCGAGAAAGTAGTGGTCCGGATCCGCATCGCCATAGCCCCAGCCTTTGTTGATGAACAGAAACATTCGCCGCGCGAGTGCGTCGTCGTCGGTGGCGACCATGCCGCCCTCGCCGGTAGTGATGTGTTTGCCCTGTTGCAGGCTGAAGCACGATATTCTTCCGATGGTTCCGGCATAGCAGCCGCGGTGTTGAGCCAGGAAAGCCTGGGCACAGTCCTCAATCACCGGAATGTTACGCGAATCAGCCAGCGCGATGATCTCGTCCATTTCACATGGATTACCAAAGAGATGAGTGGCGATGATCGCTTTCGTGCGAGGGCTAAGGCAGGGCTCAATGGTTTCGGCGGTCAGGTTCCAGGTCCGCGGATCGACTTCGGCGAAAACCGGAATTGCCCCCTGGTAGAGGATTGGGCTTAGCGCTCCCATGTCCGTGATCGGGCTGGTGATGATTTCCTCGCCGGGTTCGGGATCGACTGCGGCAATCGCGGTGTGCACTGCCGCTGTGCCTGAAGCGCAAGCGAACACATGCTTCACTCCAAGCTTGTCGGCGAATTCCTGTTCCAGTTGCTTAACGAACCGGCCCTTGGTGCTGTTAAGGGTTCCACTACCGATGACTTCCACCAGGTTCGCCAGCTCTGCTTGCCCCAGGTTTCGCCCGGAAGCTTCCTGATCGGAAGGCAGTTGGATACCGGTTTTTGTGAATGTTGTGGCCAAGGTTTGCTGCTTCCCCTTCTGGTTGGATTAACTGATTTTGCTGGTGCTGGAAACCTGCGTGGGCCTGAGGAATCGCTGGCGCCCCCGCACTGCCAGCAGTTGGCTCAACAGACAGAGATGACCTGCGATGACTCGAATAATTTTCATCTTGGACGTACCCAATACGCGACCCCCCAAACTGGCTGGGCATTCCACGATGACAGATCCTTGCAAATCCAGTTTCCCGATCAGTTCGGCGATGCCGAGAAAGCCATTCTGCTTCAAATCAAGGTTCAGAATCGCGCTGCGCCGGTAGACACGAAAGCAACTGGTGTAGGTGTAGAGCTTGTGGCGGAGCACAAGGCGGTAAAGCGATGACGCTACCTTTGAGAGCGCCAGCCGCCAGCGCGGTACGCCCAGCACCTTGCCCAGTGGATGGTATGGAGATCCAGTCACCAGATCGACGCCGGGAGTGAGCATCGGCACCAGTCTCTCCAGTTCATGGGGATCGTAGGTACAGTCGCAATCAATCGAGCAGACGATTTCAGTGTCGGCCGCGCGAATTCCGGCCAAGATTGCGGCGGCCACACCCAAATTGCTCCGGTGCCGCACCAGATGGCAATTCGGTTCCGGTTGTAACAAGTGCTGCAAGAGCGGCCAGGTTCCGTCAGTGCTTCCGTCGTCCACAATGATGACGTGGACGTCGTAGTTCTTGCCCAAGAACTGTCGAACGCTGCACAAGGTGTCTCGCAGGTACGGCAGAACAGGCTCCTCATTGAAACAAGGAACCACAATAGTGAGGCTGGTCTTACCGTGCTCGCGAAGCGCGGATCCCAGCTCTGAGAGAGGTATTTGCGGCGTCTCGCTTTCACTTGACAATAGGAAGACCCCTAATTGGAATTGACCGGCTCACAAATCTTCAGTTCTTTCTCGTTTACTGCGTAAGTGGCGTTTCCAACAGCATGGTCAGACATTGGGCGATGCGTTCGCCGCTATCACCGTTACCGAAAGGATTGGGCACTGCACGAACCGACTCTGCCCAACTGCCTGGCTTGTACGCTTCTTCAAGCATGCTCATGAGTGTTTCGGGACTTCTGCCCACTAAGCGAGCCATCCCGGCTTCGATGCATTCAGCACGCTCGGTATTTTCCCGCAGAATCAGCAGCGGCTTACCCAGGCTGGGAACTTCTTCCTGGATGCCACCCGAATCGGAGACTACTAGCCAACTGTTGGATAGAACCTGAATGAAATCGCGGTAATTCAACGGCGGCACGATGATGACTCGGCTCTGGCCCGCGCAGATTTTCCTGGCCGGCCCGCTGACATTCGGATTGGGATGGACCGCAAATATCAGACTGACGTCGCTGTGATTTCCAACGAAGCGGCAGAGAACTTCCAGATTGTCGGCGAGTAATTGGCCGAAGGACTCACGGCGGTGAGTGGTCAGCACAATGTACCTTCGTCCTGCCACTTTGCTGAACCAAGTTGGCTTGCGCTGCCGTCCCGGAATGCGAAGCACCATTTGCAGTGCGTCTACCACTGGGTTTCCGGTGAGGAAAATACGGGCCTCCGGAATGCCTTCAGAAACCAGCGTCTCACGGTTGCGAAGGGTGGCTGCGAAGTGATACGTGGCCAACCGCGTGATGAGCCTGCGATTCAACTCCTCCGGATATGGACTCATCACGTTTCCCGAGCGCAGTCCAGCCTCCACATGCCCTACTGGAACGCCGCATCTCTGGCCTACCATGGCACCGGCCAAAGCGGTGGCGGTATCCCCCTGAACGAGAATCAGATCCGGGTCTTCGTTCTCGACGATGATTTCGAGTTCCGGCACGATACGCGCGCACAACTCGGCCGGAGTTTGGTTGGTCGTCATGAGCTGCAAATTCTTGTCCACGCGAATGCCAAACATTTCGACGAACGGATGAAGCAGTTCCAAGTGTTGTCCTGAGGCGACGTTGATGGTCCGCAGGGATTCGCGTCTCTTCTCCAGTTGATGAATCACCGGTGCCAGCTTGATTGCCTCCGGGCGGGTACCAAACACCGTAAGCACGGCCTTGCGTTGCCCGTCTCGGCGGACAGCGGCAACAGACCGGGCTGGAACAGACAAAAGTTGTGCCATGGAAAGTGTTTAAGATTGAAGCGTTAAAACCTTTAGAGAGGGGAAATCGCCCGGTCGAATGCTTGACGCCGCTCCTGGCGCCATCAGCCGGTGGTGGCGAAGCGAATTGCTGATTCCCGATGCATCGAGTCCGATTCGCCGTCGAAGGACATGCACTCGGGAATCGCTACCGGCCTACCGATACTGTGATAGACAAAGCCGGCCCGCGCCATCTCCTGGGGCCGATACAGATTTCTGCCGTCGATCACGATGGGATGCTTCACTACTGAACGAAGCTTCTCCAGATCCAACTGCGCGAACTGCTTCCACTCGGTCAGGATCAGCACCGCGTCGCAGCCGGAGGCTGCAGTGTACGGATCGGTAGCGTAGAATATGCGGTTCGTGTCCAGAACTTCTTTAGCCTTGGGAATCGCCACCGGATCGTAAGCGCATACGTACGCACCTTCCTTAAGCAAAACGGAAATGATTTCCAGCGCCGGCGATTCGCGGATGTCATCGGTATCACCCTTGAACGCGAGTCCGAGTACTCCCAGCCGCTTTCCGCGAAGAGTCCAGAGCGCGTTCCGTACCTTTTTCAGAAACCGGCTGCGCTGCTCCGCGTTGACGCGTATCACTTCGGTGAGCAGTCCAAATTCGTAATTGCAGTGTTCGGCAACAACGCGGAACGCCTGAACGTCTTTAGGAAAGCACGAGCCGCCGTAGCCAATGCCAGCGTTCAGAAACTTCGTCCCGATTCTCGAATCGGAACCAATACCCGCAGACACTTGCTCAATATCCGCGCCGACGAATTCCGCTATATTAGCAACCGCATTGATGAATGAAATCTTCATGGCCAAGAAAGCATTAGAAGCATGCTTGATGAGTTCAGCACTCTTCGTATCAGTAACAATAATTGGGGCTTGTGCATGCGCATACCCAACAAACGGAATTGCGCTTTCCTGACGGTAGTAACTCCCGTCCGTCAACGGGCGGTAAATCGACGAAAGCAGGGAGGCGCTCGCCGCGTCGTCGACTCCAATAACCAGTCGATCTGGATAGAGAAAGTCGGTTACCGCTGTGCCCTCCCGCAAAAACTCTGGATTCGAGGCAACCGAAAATGAGTCTGGTCGGGCACCATTCAGAAGGAGCGTCTTGCGCAGTGATTCGCACGTGCGCACTGGCACGGTGCTCTTTTCAATGATTACTTTGAAATCGCTAATGGCAGATGCAATCTCCTGGGCCACTGCCTCCACGAAAGATAGATCCGCTTCGCCCGTTTCCGATTGTGGGGTTCCCACCGTTATGAATACAGCATCGGATTGATCGACGGCTTCCGTCACGGACGTGGAAAAGCATAAACGCTTTCCACGATGCCGGTTAACCAGCTCCGGAAGAAAGCGCTCATGTATCGGTACTTGTCCTCCTCTCAGCAAAGCAATTTTGTCATGGTCGCTGTCCACCGAAAGTACGTCATGGCCGAGTTCCGCAAAGCATACGGCTGCAACTAAGCCTACGTAACCAGAACCGATAACCGCTATACGCATCGTGTAGTCGCTCCCACTGTCAGTGCAACACACATTTCCAGTCTGGATCGCGCCGATCTCTGATGAGAACCTCTCACGCAGCACCCGATCCCTTCAGCACAGCAGGGACGGTGAGAGCTAAAATTTTCAGGTCCAGCAACAGAGACCACTGGTCGATATACTGAAGGTCCAATTGCATCCACTTCTCAAACGAAATTGAACTCCGTCCGTTTACCTGCCAGAGACAAGTGATACCAGGCCGGATGCTGAAACGGCGCCGCTGCCAGTCTTCGGTGAAGCCCTCGTAGTCCCGTACCGGCAATGGTCTAGGTCCGACGAGACTCATATCGCCCTTTAGGACGTCGAATAGCTGTGGCAGCTCATCGATGCTGGCGCGCCTGAGCCGCCGCCCAATCGGCGTCATTCGAGGATCGTTCTTTATCTTAAATACTGGACCGGCGACTTCATTCAGCATCTCAAGTTCGGGCAGCATTTTTTCTGCACTCGGCACCATTGTGCGGAATTTATGTATGAGGAACCTCCTCTTATTGAGGCCCAGCCGTTCCTGCCGAAACAAAACCGGCCCTTTGGATGTGAGTTTGATCACCAGCGCGATTGCCGCAAGCAGTGGAGCCAGAACAACCAGCAGTACGAGAGAAACTGTCACATCCAAACCGCGCTTCACCAGCCTTGGCCAACCATCCAGTAAACCGGAATATGCTGTGATGTGAGCGTCTCCGTCAAGTTCATCTGCTCGGGAGTGGGCAACCTTCAGATTGAAAATATCGGAATCGAAGCGCGTGAGGATCCCGTGATGTTCGCAAAGGGCCACCACTTGAGAGGAGTGTTCGTAAAAAGAGCGTAATGGCAGATAAATCGCAACCTCATCAACCACATTGCGCCGCAGATATTCGGAGAGCCCATCGAAGCTACAACAGAGCGTGTAGCCAGTCTGGAGAAACTCCTGCTGCCCATTCCACGTATCATCCACAAATCCAACAACACGATAGCCTAGGTCGGGTTTTGCTTCCAATCGTCGCGCAAAGTCGCTCGCTCGTCTGTTGGTGCCCAAAATCAGTATATGACGGAGATTGCGGCCGTGCACTCGGACGATTTCGAGAAAGCATCGAATAAGCAGCCGCCCGCCGGCGACCAACACGGAAGCGCAGATCCAAAATACAACAATAAAACGCGACGTGGCCATCGTGCTCCGGAGGACTGCCATTACTGCTGCTAACAACAGGGTGGCGAGTGTGGTCGCTTTCGCCGCGTCCATGATTAGCGATCGTTTGGTAGCGAGCCGTTGTGATTGGTATAGACCGCTCAGAGACAAAATGAGATGCCACATCAATAAAAGGAAGGCAAAGACTACAAGGTTTAATAGCCTAACTCTCATCGAAAGGAAATCCGATAGTATAACGCCTCCGCCCTCGTGCAAAAAATGCAGGATAGTGGCTAGTCCGAAGGACAGAACCATAAGGCTCAAATTAAACAGTTTCAGGGCCCCGAGAAGGAAGCTACGCTTGGCGGCGTTCACGACAAAAGACCCCCACAAAAGGGCTCCAGTTGGGTGGCTTGTTTAGGGAATGTCATTGTGGCAGGAATCTTGTGTGTGCACTACAGCCTGCGATACACGAATTCTGGGATAGGGAATGTCCGCTTATTCAGGACTGCACCCAGAACCTCGATCTGGGCGCTACGTAAGGTTTCAATCGCTTTGAGTACCGACTCCCTCCGTGTGGAATTTGCCTCCAAAACCAGCACTAAGCCATCCGTGATCTGTCCCAATGCCGTTGCGTCTGCATATTGATTTAGTGGAGGCACATCAACAAGTACGTAGTCGAATTCCTTGCGCAACTCGACAAAGCGCTCCTTCAGGCGCTCCGAATTCAGAAGGTTTGGGGAGTCCGCTGCGAGAGACCCGCAAGAAAGCAGCCACAGATTGTCGCGGCGCGCCGGCTTTGCAAAGCTCCGGATCGGACCCTCCTTGAGCAGGGCATCCGTCAGTCCCCAGTGATTCGTAATGCCGAAGAATTGCGGCAGCGAGGGTGCACGCAGGTTTGCGTCGACAACGCAAACAGATCCCGGAATGTTGTCTGCTAAAGCGCGAGCCGTCTCGCCGCAGACCCGGCTGCATCCATTTCCACGGTCGATTCCAGCAAAGACCACGGCACGCAGGCGCTTCACGCCCTGCCCCAGAAAAAGGCGCTGAACGAGCTTCAGTGATTCTTCCCGGGTTACCTGGTCGAGGGCAAGACCAATCTTGCTAGGGTGACTATTGTCATCTCGATTGACCAACGGGATACTGTTCAGGCTAGGAACAGCGGTACGCTCATGCTCTATTTCTATTCCTGCCTGTTGCATTAGCTCAAAGTTCTTACTCATGCTCTCCCTCCATAACTGGGCCTTAGGAACCGACTCAGGCGTTCAAAAGCTATATTCGGCGACAGCAACACTATTGGCCAAACCGTCACAGATTCTTGGTTGTACAGAAACTAAGGATTCCATGGAAAGATCTCTCGTCGGAACATTACGCCATGCCGCTTGGACTTCTCGACGCTTGATCTGCGATCATTGGCAGCGCTTCCTGTAAGTGGCCAAGAGACTCTCGGCACCCTTGTTTCCCTTTTTCGATGCCGCCAATAGAAACACCTGAGCCTGGGCGCAGTTCTGTGGTGCTACACTTCCGTCAAGATACAGATTTGCAAGCGCGACTTCGGCGCTCGTACTCTCGTTTCCAACTTGCTTCCGCAACTCGGCGGGATCACTTGCTGTCATCATGATGCTCGTCTCTCTAGCGTGCGACTCCCCATATCGTGAAAGCCGAGTTGAAGTCTGAACACCGACGGGAGCCTTGGAGCGACCATTTCCGGAAGCTGGGCTTTTCGGGACAGGAGAATTCGTTGTCGCCGTGTCCGGCGCTTGGGAATCAGGGAGGCTCACGAAACCGAACAGATCGGCGACGAGGCTCGAACCGCATTCGTCCCGGCTGCCATCGAAATCTGTGACGCAAGTTGCTTTCGTGTTTCGCTCGCCTAGAGGCCAAGTTAGCGTCAGCAAAAGTATCGTCGCCGCAGCGCACCTGGACAGCCAAATCCGGCCAAGAGCTTTCATGCCTGCGTTGGCGGCAGCAGTTGAAACCTTAAGGGCTGGTTTTGTTGGCTCGCGAATAGTCATCGCCATTTCGTTCCCAGAACCAAGATCCAGATCGTCCATGACCTCTTGGATTATCTCCTCGTCGATCAGCTTTCGCTTTAAGGCGCATCCGAGCGACAGGGCGTTAAAGCAGATATTGTTAATATTGCGCGGAATTCCTTCACTGTGTTCTGCGATCATTGCTCCGGCACGCTGAGTGAAAAGAGGTGCCCGGAAGTCGTATCCTGCTACTCCTAAGCGATGGCCCACATATAGATTCGTCTCCTGGGGAGTAAACGGTTTCAGACGGGCAACAATCGAAATCCGCTGACGAAGCTGAACTAGATTTGGCGACGCCAGCTTCTCCGCGAGTTGGGGCTGTCCCGCCAAGATGATCTGCATCAGTTTCTCGCTAGGCGTCTCAAAGTTAGAAAGCATCCGAACGAGTTCAAGGACTGAATCGGAAAGATTTTGGGCTTCATCAATTACAACGACAACCCGCTTGCCACGACGAGATTCGAGAAGTAAGAACTCATTCAACTGCGAGTGCATCCGCACGATGTCGCCACCGTGGTCCTCCGTCCCGAGATCGTGTAGCAGGCTACGAAGCAAATCCTCTGGACTGCACAGTGACTGAAAAAGAAAAACCGTCCTAGCGGAATGCTCAAGTTGTTGCAACAACTGGAACAAAAGTGTGGTTTTCCCCATTCCAGGCTTGGCGATGATGGACATGAATCCCCGCCCAGCTTGGACGCCGTAAGACAGCGATGCCAGCGCCTCCCGATGTGTCGGGCTGAGGTACAAGTAGCGCGTATCGGGTGTCATGCCGAATGGCTGCTCTGCGAGATTGTAGTAGTCGTAAACCATGTTCCTGACTACGCTCTCTGCCGCGGAAACGACGCCAGCACCGGAATCCTGAGAATCTCCACAACCTCACCAGGGGTCCGCAAGGAGGGGTCGAGATACTCTGCTGCAAATGCGGCTGCCGCGCTTACAAACGCTGCTAAGATGACTCCGATCAGCAGGATCAGGACAGGGCTGTATGCAGGCAAGACGGGCACTATCGGCGGGACCGCAATCGCAACATTTCCGATTCTTTTCTGGTCCAGGGCATCAGAGGTGCGCTCTTGTTCTCTCTTGGAAAGGTAAAGCAGGTAATTGGATTCGTCAGCCTTAGTTTCGCGGATAAGATCAGCCTGCTCCAGAGCTTTCCCATCAAGGTCTACCATTTGATTCTGCATGCTCTGGATGCTGTGTTCGAGAGCAGCGGCCGTAGCCTTCTGGGAAGCCAAGTCGGCTTGTGTTTTTGCCTCGTCTTCTCTCAATAGCTCATATGTTGGGTCGCGGTCTGTAGTCTGGTTTACATAGCGAGTCTTTCTTGCCTCCGCTATTGCCGCCTGTGTTTGTGCAATTTCCTCGTCAACTTCTTTAACCAGAGGGTAGCTGGCGTCGTACTTCAGCGCGAGTTGGGTCCGCTTGATCTGTGCAGCGAGTAAGTTGGCCACCAGTGGTTGCAGAAGCAGGTCGGCGTCATTGGAAGTCTCCGCCGTGAAAGATCTCGCGGGCGCCACTTTCAATTGGGACTCGTCGGCTTGTATTCGCTGCTCATCAGCAGCGATCGCTTGGTGCGCCTGATGCAGACTGGCTATTGAGTTCACGACCTGTTGCGCCATATCTGTGCGCTGGATGTCGGGAGCAACAATGCCCTGTTGCTTTCCGAAATTGGCTAAGCGTTGTTCTGAATCCGCCAGGGAATGCCTGTACTTGTCTGTTTCCTTCGCGAAGAAATCATACGAGCCGGTTGGCCGCTGGACGGCGAGGTGTTTCTGCATATAGAGGTCAGCCAACTTCTTCAGCACTCCGTATGCAATCTGCGGATCCGACGACTTATAGCTCACTTCAATTATGTTCGTCTTTGTCACGACCGCAATATCCAGTTTCTTGCTGAGGTGTTCTGCAGCTTTGGCAACGTACCAGTCGTTTTGTCCCCGCGACAGGAGTAGGGCCGAAGGAGTCGTTTTTTCACGGTCCTGGAGACCATTAGCGAGAACCACCTCTCGCAGCAAGTCGGCACTTTGCAGCAGTACAACCTCGGAATTGATTTCCTCGTCCGTCACAGGCGGTGGCTGAAGCGGTTGCTGGAGTGTCGACTCGGAGCTCACCATCGGATCCACGCGTTGCCGGTTAACCAGGATCTTCATACTGGCCTTGTACTGGAACGACCCTATCACCGCGACAAGAACGGCGGCCAGAAGGGTGCCGAAGAAAACCAGCCCCAAAAGCACCTTACGACGAAACAATGGTGCCAGCAAATCACGCAATGTCGGATCCGGCGGATTCGCGCCTTGAGGTTTTCGAGGGTCTAATGGATTCATAATACTGCTCCCTTTCGACGGTGCTCGGACCAAGACAATTTCAGGAATATAGCTCTTAGGTATTTACGCACCGTGATCGTGATGTTCGGTTCTCGCCCGCGTTTCCAGCTCTACGGAAACACTGGATTCGAGTATAGGCCGAAGCTATACGGAACATATTTCCTGAAATTTGTAATGAGCTTCTCCGGCACAAAAATCATGTCGCCGGGCTGCATTTGTACATCTTCTTCCACGTTCTTGCCGTGTAGGATGTCATTTAGCTTGAGCTTCTTCACTTCGACCCAGTTGGTAGAAACACGGTGGTAAAGAAGAATCTGCGTTTTGGCGGTTGGCAAGAAACCCCCTGCCACAGCGATTGCTTCCGACACGGTTATGTCCGCGCGCAGGTCATACTGTCCAGGTTTGGTCACTTGCCCCGATACCGCGAAAAACGGTTTCTGGAAATCTGTAAGATCCACATCGATAATGGGCTCGTGCAAGATGTTTGCATAAGCTCTCTTCAGTGCCTGGACTAGCTCGGGCACGGTCATTCCTTGTACATAGATACTCCCGGCATTCTGTAGATTGATATATCCATCAGGTTGTATAGTTACTTTCTGGCCGAGCTCCGGGGAGAGAGGAAACGACACAGTCAGAACGTCATCTCGCATCACCCGATATCGGGGATTGCGTTGCTGGAGCGCCGGAGTGTCCGAAGTCGGCTGGCCGACATCAGCGGGTTGGGTAGTGGCCACAGTAAGTGGCGCTGCCTGGCGAGTTTGGGCAGAGGTTGTCGCGGCCGCGCTCAAAAGAGCAATAGCGAGTCCCATCATACATACTCTTATCTTTTTGCTTATCTTAACCATTGGTATCTCTCCTAGCTGGTGGGTGGGTCAGATTCTCCTTGGTGTTCTTACAACTCCGCAAAATGCGTTGAGCGTGAGCCACCCGTCTGGCTACGGAGTTGGGACTTACCTTGGAACCCCATTCCAAATGGGGCCTAGATCGCTTCCACATGGTACTGGTCAATTCGGACTGCAATTGACCGCTGAATGGGTTCGACGGAGATCACCAGCGTACGGTCTCCGTTGCGTGCGATCAGGAGGCCTTCGATGCCGTCCAACGCGCCACCACGAATTCGCACGCGTTCACCGACTTGCAGGAAAGGACAAAGTGCGTACGGAACATCACTCGACAGAAGTGCCCGAAGGTTCTCAATCTGGCTCTCGGGAATGGGAATCCCTTCGCCGCAGGCGCCCACGAATCTCAGTACGCCATTGGTCTGCATCACCGTGTACCAGAACTCAGGCAACAGCCGCATGTGCACGAACGCATAGCAGGAGAACAGCGGCAACCGAACCACCTTCCGCCGATCGCTCCAGCGATGGACTTCGCTGATCAACGGGAGAAAAGTCTTGATTCCACGCCGCTCAAGCTGATTGACCACGAACTTCTCGTGCCGTGAGCGGGTGTGAACGGCGTACCACTGCGGCTCGGCAACTGGCGCAGCTGACCACTGCGGTTCGAACAATGGCGCACAAATCGGGTTAATAACGCTCACACTTCGTCCCTCTGAGTCACATGCGCTCGTGCGCCGGGTGAAAACAAGTCGCCACACCGGCGGGCGCACACTTCCGGTGCCGCAAAAATTTGCTGATGGCCCAGGAAACCTGGCGAGGGGAGGATTCGCTCAGCTTCTTAAACCCATTCTGTTACCACGTTGAACGACCGTGCAAGAGCGCAAAGATTAAACAACATCGCAATTCCTTGCAAGATTCGGAAACTGTCAGATAACGAAGTATCTTCTGCAGTATCTTCCGGCCCGAACTCCATTGGCCCTTGTAGCCTAGTTTCTCTAGGACCACTTCACTCGACCGCAGTACACAGCTTCGCTCTCTCAGTCCCACGAAAATCATCAGTCACGTACAAGAACTTCATTGCTGGCCAAACTCCCTGGCAGTAACGCGTGCCTGGATTGCATTTTCGTGGTCAAATTGTCCAGCAACAGCAAAACCGGTCGGCTTTGAATTTGAGCGATCAACCCGAAGAACCGTCCCCTCTCCATGCAGCCGAACACCGACACCTGTGCCATTTATGCTTGGCAGAAGAATATCTATCTCAACCCGTGCTCCCACCGGCGGACACGGACTCGCCGTTACGAAGGCCCCAGCAGTGCTCACATCTCGAGTCATTCCCTTCCGGTTTCCGCCCGCCTGTCCCGGTTCCGCAGTGGCCCACCAAAAGTGCGCTGGAGCGATTAACCGATAGCGAGTGATTCTGCGTAGTTCCACAATCCGCGTTGTCGCCAACTTCGTCTTCATTTTGGAGGCGCGCTCACTTACATTGGAGGGGTTAGCTGAGGCTAGTCGTGCCGCGAGGATCTCACAAGGGACCAATCCTACGTGAGCGGTTCTTCTGCTTTCTACTGTTCCGGATAGGACAATTTGTGCTGGATTACGTCGCCATTATCCGCGCAGAGGCAGGAACTTTCGGCCCTGTTCGAAATTAGGGTCATTCATCTCTAGTCTCGGAAAAGAGAATCGCCGTATAGAGTAGAGGCGGCCCGACTGCCACACACGCGTGACGAGCTTCACTGCTGTCCGGCTATAAGCCGAACAGAATCAACTGATTGGAATAATCAAGTAGATCGGATTGGGAGCCGCTGCTCTGCAGTGCCCGTAAAATGGGCGTTTTCTCGAAAAGAGT